>NZ_BAAAUG010000187.1:0-37074 GCF_039533825.1 Streptomyces rectiviolaceus | reverse complement strand
TATTAACGGGAAACCCCCGCACCCTCTGGGTGCGGGGGTTTTCTGCGTTCAGGAGCAATCAGCAATCAGCAATCAGCGATTAGTGATTAGTGATTACTCCGGCCTCACCAATTTTGTGTCGTACGCCAGAATGACCGCCTGCACCCGATCCCTCGCCCCCGTCTTCGCGAGAATGCGGCCCACATGGGTCTTCACCGTCGACTCCGCCAGGTGCAGCCGCTCCGCGATCTCCGCATTCGTCCAGCCCTGCCCGATGACCGTCAGGATTTCGCGCTCCCGGTCCGTCAGCGAGGTCAGGCGCGGGTCCCGGGAAGGGTCGGCGTCCGAGTCCGCCCCCGTCGGCAAGTGATCGGCGTACGCGTCGAGGAGGCGGCGGGTCAGGCTGGGGGCCACGACCGCGTCTCCCGTGGCGACCGCGCGGATGCCGGAGAGGAGCTCCTCCGGCAGGGCGTCCTTGATGAGGAAGCCCGAGGCTCCCGCGCGCAGGCCCGCGTACGCGTATTCGTCCAGGTCGAACGTGGTGAGGATCAGGACGCGGGTGCGGTCGCCCGCGGCCACGATGCGGCGCGTGGCCTCGATGCCGTCGAGGCCCGGCATGCGGATGTCCATCAGGGCGACGTCCGGGTGGAGTTCGGCCGTCATGCGGACCGCCTCGCTGCCGTTGCCGGCCTCTCCCACTACCTTCATGTCGTCCTGGCTCTCCAGGAGCATGCGGAAGCCGAAGCGTTGCATCGGCTGGTCGTCGACGATGAGCACGGTCGTCACTGGGCGGATTCCTTGGGGAGATGGAGTACGACTTGCCAGCCGCCAGGCGGGAGCCGCAGCGGGCCTGCCTCAAGTGTCCCGTCGTAGAGGGCCGTTCGCTCGCGCATTCCCGTCAAACCCCTGCCGCCGGAGTCGGCCACCGGCGGTCCGCCGCCCCCACCGGTGTCCGTCACCGTCGCCCGCACCCCGTCGTCGCCGTACACGACCTCCACGTGAGCCGTCGCGTCCGGACCACCGTGCTTGAGGGTGTTCGTGAGGGCTTCCTGCACCACGCGGTAGACCGTGAGCTGGCGGCCCGCCGGGAGCGAGTCCGGGCGGCCGCGCACCGTGCTGCGTACCGGAAGGCCCGCGGCCCGTACTCCGTCGATGAGTTGGTCCAGGTCGGTGAGGGCGGGCTGGGGAGCGAGAGCGGCGGCCTCGGGCGACGACTGAGGGGACTGAGCGGACTGAGGGGACTGAGGGGCCTCCTCCCGCAGTACGTCCAGGAGGCGGCGCAGCTCCGTCAGGGCCTGGCGGCTCGTGCCGCCGATGGCCGTCAGGGCCTGGGCGGCGCGCTCCGGGGACTTGGCGGCGGCGTACGAACCGCCGTCCGCGAGGGTCGTGATGACCGAGAGGTTGTGGCCGATGATGTCGTGCATCTCGCGGGCGATGCGCGTGCGTTCGGCGTTGGTGGCGAGCTGCGCCTGCTGGTCGCGTTCGACTTCGAGCTGCTTGGCGCGCTGCACGAGGGATGCCATGTACTCCTGGCGGGTGCGGACCGCGATGCCCATCAGGGCGACGATCGCGAAGCTCATCATCGTCGGGACCACCTGCTGGTCCCAACCGCCCTGCGGATAGCGGAGGCGACCGACCACGAGCGGCACCCCGATCAGGACGTACGTCCAGGCAAGCGTGCGCGTGTGCAGCCGCATCGCGATGTTGAAGAGGACGATGAGCTGGGTGAGCGCGGCCTGGATGACCGCTCCGGACCAGGTGTTGAACAGGGAGGCCAGGGCCATCACGCCATAGACGGCGAGCGGATGGCGGCGGCGCCACAGCAGCGGCACCGAGAAGGCCGCCGTCATGGCGTACACCAGCCAGACGTCGGCCTCTTTGTTCTCGGCGATGTGGCGCCAGCCGCCGCCCGCGACGTCGGTGAAGGCGACGACCACGAAGAACCCGGTCAGCAGAAGGTCCCAGACCAGCGGGCGCCGCCGGTCGACGGAGCGTGCCCACTGGATGCCGCGCTCGACGTTCCGGGTCAGCGGGTGGGCGCCCGCGGACCAGTCGTGGTCCGGGGCGCCCGGGTCGCTGCCTTCAGCCTGCGGGGAGGTCCGGTGAGACACGGTCACGGACTCATCCTCGTACGGGAAACGCTCATACGTCCCGTCGCTTCAGCAGATACGCCGCCACTGTCAGGGATGCCACCGCCCATCCGCACAGCGTCAGGAGGCCCGTGCCGGGCGAGAGGTCGCCGGACGAGGCGTCCAGGATCGCGAGGGACTCGGCGGCCGGCAGCGGGAAGTAGTTCAGGATGTCCTGCACCGTGTCGTTGGGGATGGTCGTGGCCAGCTGCGGCAGGAGGATCAGGCCGCCGACGTACGCGCCGATCGTCCCCGGGATGCTGCGCAGCGCCGAGCCGAGGCCGAGCACGATGACTCCGAGGAAGGCGGTCCCGACGGCGTTGCCGGCCACGGCACGCGCGATGCCGGAGTCGCCGAGCGAGGCCTCCAGGTCGGTGCCGCCGAGGAACATCTGGGCCAGCGGGAACGTGAGGAAGTTGGTGACCAGGAGCGTCCCGAGCGCGACCGTGGTGAAGACGGCGGTCTTCGCCCACAGCACCGGCAGACGGCGCGGCACCGCGGCCATCGTGGCCCGCACCATGCCCGTCGAGTACTCGCCCGCGGTGACGAGGATGCCGAGGACCGCGATCGCGGCCTGGCCGATCTGGGTGCCGAGCAGGGCGTACGTGACCGGGTCGATGTCGTCGCCGGAGCTGGACGAGTAGGTGGCGCCGAGGATCACGCCGAGGATGACGGTGAAGATGCTCGCCAGGCCGAGCATGATCCAGGTCGAGCGGAGCGTCCACAGTTTGTGCCACTCGGAGCGGAGGATCCCGCGCGATGACAGGTGGTAGGGGGCGGTTGCCGTGGGGGCGGTGGTCTTGGGGCCGGTTGTCGTGGCGGTGCTCATGCCGCTGCTCCTTCTGACAGGCCGGCGGAGACCGACGCGACGTACTCGACCGAGTCCCGCGTCAGGTCCATGAACGCCTGCTCCAACGAGGCGGAGTGCGGGGTGAGTTCGAAGAGGGGGATGCCGTGTCCGGCCGCCGTGCGGCCGATGTGTTCGCCGTCCGTGCCGCATACGTCGAGTACGCCGGGCGCGTCGCTCGTGATCTCTACGCCGGGTGCGGCGAGCAGCTCGCCGAGCAGGCCCGCCTCGGGGGTGACGACCTTGACGGAGCCGGTGCCCGACTCGCGTACGAACGCCTCGACCGTCGTGTCCGCGAGGAGCCTGCCGCGGCCGATGATGATCAGGTGCTCGGCGGTCAGCGCCATCTCGCTCATGAGGTGCGAGGAGACGAGGACCGTACGGCCTTCGCCGGCAAGGGACTTGAGGAGGTTGCGGATCCACAGGACGCCCTCGGGGTCGAGGCCGTTGACCGGCTCGTCGAGGATGATCACGGCCGGGTCGCCGAGCAGCGCGGCCGCGATGCCCAGGCGCTGGCCCATGCCGAGCGAGAAGCCCTTCACGCGCTTGCGGGCCACCTCGTGGATGCCCACGAGGTCCAGGACCTCCTCGACGCGGCGGCGCGGGATGCCGTGCGTGTGGGCCAGCGCCATCAGGTGGTGGAAGGCGGTGCGGCCGGGATGGACGGACCGGGCCTCGAGCAGCGCGCCCACCTCGTGCAGGGGCGCGGTGTGCGTCGCGTACGCACGGTCACCGACGGTCGAGCGCCCGCGCGTCGGGGCGTCCAGGCCGACGAGCATCCGCATGGTCGTCGACTTGCCCGCGCCGTTGGGGCCGAGGAAGCCGGTGACGGTGCCGGGGTGGACGGTGAAGGACAGATCCTCCACGACGGTCTTTTCGCCGTAGCGCTTGGTCAGTTCGAATGCCCGAATCATGCTTCTGATGCTGGCGTTCGCGGAGGCGCGAGGCGTCGGACCAGGGGCGGGACGTGGGCGGCAGGGGTAGTACCGCGGTAGGACGGGAGCCCTGAGTCCTCGGTCTGTGCCTAGGTCTGTGCCTAGGTCTGTGCCTAGCCGGGGAGTTCCGCGTGGGGCCAGCGGGTGCGGGCCTGTTCGCGGGAGCGGAGGAGGGCCAGGGTGGGCAGGCCGCGGTCCGCGCCGGTGGACAGGAGCTCCGGGAGCTGGGGGAGCGGCGCCACGGCGGCCACGTCGTCCAGGACCAGGGTCATTGGTGGGTCGAGCCGACCGGAGGATGACCGTTCGGCCATGCGCCGGCCGTGCTCGACCACGCTTGAGGCGAGTGCTGTGAGGAGGGGCATCGCGCCCGGCCCCTTGGGCGATTTGGGGTCCTCGATGGCTTCACCCACCACGAAAAGCGTGCCCCCTTCATCGATGAAGGAATCCAAGGTGAGGGCATCGGTTCGGTTTGGGGTGCACGATTCGCGTACGTTCAGGGTGAAGAGGGCGGAGAGGGCGCGCGCCGTCAACTCCTGGGCGATGTCCCGGCGTTCCGGGTACGCCGTGAGCGCCGCCTCCAGCTCGCCGGCGGCTCCCGATGCGGCCTTCTGGTGGGTGCGGAGGATGCGGACCGCGTCCTGTACGCCCGTTCCCTGGGCCCAGCGGTGTACGTGCTTGACGGAGCGGCCGTCCACCGCGGCCGCGTGGAGGAAGCTGCGGAGGAGGGTTTCCGCGGTGTCGGAGACGGTGCTGTCCAGTTTGGCGGTTGGCCTTATGGCGGCCAGCAGGGCGGTGGCTCGTTCTGCCGCGGTTGCCTTGTCCTCGCAGTCTTTGGTGGGGGACCAATGCATGCGGGCGGGGGTGTCGCAGAGGTGGCTGGGGTCGTAGACCAGGACTGGGCCGAGCTTCGCTCGGGCGTCCTTGGTTTCCTCCCACAGGGTGGGGTCCGAGGTTAGGACCAGGGCTGCGCCCTCTGCGTCTCGGATTGCTTCTGCTGCTAGGGGTCTGCGGGTTTCCCTCGGGCCCAGTACCAGGGGGGTACGGGGGGTTGGGACCAGCGGGGTTTCTACCAGCGGTGCTTCTGTACGAGGCGGCTCTGTACTCGGGATCTTGGTGCTGTGCCCCTCAGCGGGGCGGACGTCCTGTTCATCGGCACCCGGCATCGTGGGCTGTGCCCACCCGTTCCGCCCTGCGGAACGCCTGCCCACAGCAGGGACGGCCTCGACGGGTGCCGCCTCGGCCGGAGTTTGAGTCGCGGGGGCCGGAAGACGTCTCGCTCTGCGTACCGCGCGCCACCGCGTCACCGTTCCCATGACGAAGATTGTCAAGACGACCAGGACCATCAGCTGGCCGATCAGGAGGCCCCAGAACAGGCCGTAGCCCGTGAGCTGCGACGCCGGGGTTTCCGGCCACGCGCCCGCGATGTCGTGCGGCTGCTGGACCAGGTGCCGCATCGCCACCGGCGTATTGCCGAAAGTGACGTCCTTGGGCCAGGAGCCGTGCGAGAACAGGCCCGCCAGGCCCGTCGCCGACCAGACGAGAACCGTCAGGCCGAGCACGAAGGCGAGCCCGCCCACAAGGAGGCCATCCGGGATGCCCCGCTCGCGGGACTCGCGGCGTCCGCCCCGGTAGTGGTGCTCGGAGGGCTCGGGCTCCCGGTACCCCATCCCCTACGCCACCCCGGAACGCGACGACGACGGACCGTTCATCTGCTGCTCCATGTACGCCGCCCGCTCCTCCGCCTCCAGGTCCGCCGCCCGCAGCGCGTCGTCGCCGAGGAGTTGGTCCGCCGACGATTCCGTCATGGCGCGGTCGGTGAAGACCAGGGGGCGTTCGGTCTCCGTGATCAGGTGTTTGACGACCTGGACGTTGCCGTTCACGTCCCATACCGCGATGCCGGGCGTGAGGGTGGGGATGATCTCCACCGCCCAGCGGGGCAGGCCGAGGACCCGGCCCGTTGCCCTCGCCTCGTCCGCTTTCTGGGCGTAGATCGTTCGTGTCGACGCCATTTTCAGGATCGCCGCCGCCTCCTTGGCCGCCGCCCCGTCCACCACGTCGCTCAGGTGGTGGACCACAGCCACGAAGGAAAGGCCGAGCCGTCGGCCGAACTTCAGCAGGCGCTGGAAGAGCTGTGCCACGAAGGGGGAGTTGATGATGTGCCAGGCCTCCTCGACCAGGAAGATGCGCTTCTTCCTGTCCGGGCGGATCCACGTGTGTTCGAGCCAGACGCCCACGATCGCCATCAGGATCGGCATCGCGATCGAGTTCCGGTCGATGTGCGAGAGGTCGAAGACGATCAGCGGGGCGTCCAGGTCGATGCCGACCGTTGTCGGGCCGTCGAACATGCCCCGCAGGTCACCGTCGACCAGGCGGTCAAGGACGAGTGCGACGTCCAGACCCCACGCCCGTACGTCGTCTATGGCGACGTTCATCGCTTCCGCCGACTCCGGCTCCGGATGGCGCAGTTGCTCCACGATGTCCGTCAGGACCGGCTGGCGCTCCACGATCGTCTCGTTCACGTACGCGTGGGCGACCTTGAGCGCGAAGCCCGAGCGCTCGTCGAGGCCGTGCCCCATCGCGACCTCGATGATCGTGCGGAGCAGGGCCAGCTGGCCGGTGGTCGTGATCGCGGGGTCGAGGGGGTTGAGGCGGATTCCCATGTCCAGGGCGGCCGTCGGGTCGAGCCGGATGGGAGTTATACCCAGCTCCTGGGCGATGAGGTTCCATTCGCCCACCCCGTCCTCGCCCTGAGCGTCGAGGACGACGACCTGCCGGTCCTTGAACCTCAACTGCCGCAGGACGTACGTCTTCTCGAGCGCCGACTTGCCGTTGCCCGACTCGCCGAGCACCAGCCAGTGCGGGGCGGGCAGCTGCTGGCCGTACAGCTGGAACGGGTCGTAGATGTATCCCTTGCCGGAGTACACCTCGCGCCCGATGATCACGCCCGAGTCGCCGAGTCCGGGAGCGGCCGTCGGCAGATAGACCGCCTGGGCCTGCCCCGTCGACGTACGCACCGGGAGTCTGGTCGTCTCCACCTTCCCGAACAGGAAGGACGTGAAGGCGTCCGTGAGGATGGTCAGCGGATCCCGCATGGTGGCAGCCCTCGCCTCTAGCGTCGGATGCCGGTCGCGAACGGCAGCGTATTGACGAAGGCCCTGTGGTGCTCGCGGTCGCACCACTCCAGCTTCAGATACGACTTCCCGGCCGAGGCCCGGATGGTGCGCTTGTCGCGGGCGAGGGCTTCGGGGGAACGGGAGGAGACGGTGATGTAGCCGACCAGATTGACCCCGGCCGCGCCGCTCGCCAGGTCCTCGCCGCGCTGGTCCAGACGGGAGTTCGACGCGATGTCGCGCGGGTCGACCGTGCGGTTCATCTTGGCCTGGCGGCTCGCCTCGGCCTCGTCGTTGGTCTTCTCCGTCAGCATGCGCTCGATGGCGACCTCGGTGGGTTCGAGGTCCATGGTCACCGCGACCGTGCGGATCACGTCCGGGGTGTGGACGAGCAGCGGGGCGAGGAAGTTGACGCCGACGGGCGTCATCGGCCACTCCTTCACCCAGGCCGTGGCGTGGCACCAGGGCGCTCGGGTGGAGGACTCACGGGTCTTGGCCTGGAGGTAGGTGGGCTCCATGGCGTCGAGCTCGGCCGGCCAGGCGTTGCGCTTCGTCATCGCCTGGATGTGGTCGATGGGGTGGTCCGGGTCGTACATGGAGTGCACGAGCGAGGACAGCCGCCCTTGGCCCAGCGGCTGTCGTACGCGGATGTCGGCTTCCTGGAGCCGCGAGCAGATGTCGGTCAGCTCGCGCGCCATCACGACGGCGAGACCGGCGTCCTTGTCGAGCTTCCTGCCGCCGTGCGGGCGGCTGGCGCGGGCCATCGCCTGGGCCTCGGCGGCCAGGTCGCGCGAGTAGTGCATGCAGGCCACGAGATAGGCGCGGTGCTGCTCGCTGCTGGTGGAGACCATCGACTGGAGCTGTTCGTACGACTGCTGCAGCCAGGGCAGTGCCCGGTCGTCGCCTCGTACGCTGACGTCCTTGGCGTGGGCGTCCGGGTCGGCGGGGAGCGTGCGCGCGAGCATCTGAAGGCGCGTCACGAACCCATCACCATTGGCGACGTGCTTGAGCAGTGTCCCGAACCGGTCGACCAGCGCCTCCTGGTCCTCGGAGTCGCGCAGACCGACACCCGGGCCCTCGATCTCGATGGCGGCGGTGACGGTCCGCCGGTCGGCATGCAGCAGCACGGCGATCTCGTCAGGACCGAAGGGCGCGGCGAGCCAGCTGATGCGGCCGATCCCGGGCGGCGGGCCGACCTCGACCTCCCTGCCGTCGAAGCGGACGCCCGCCTCGGGGGTGGCGGAGCGGTAGGCGGTGCCGCGCTTCAGGGACCGCTTGTAGCTGCGGTTGATCTCGAACCACTTGAAGAACGTGCGGCCCTTGTAGGGGACGTAGACCGCGGCGATCGCCAGCATCGGGAAGCCCATGAGCAGCACGATGCGCAGGGAGAGGACAGGGACGAGGAGTCCGCACATCATCCCGAGGAAGGCTCCCGCGATGATCAGCGCGATCTCGGCGGTCTCCCGGTTCTTGCCGACGATCGCGTTGGGCCGCGCGCGGCCGATCAGATATGTGCGGCGGGGCGCGACCGGTTGCGACACGTGGGACTGAGTCGTCAACGCCCTTCACCTCCCGTGCGTTTGGTACTTCCAGTGGAACCGTTTCCTGCGCCGCCGCGGTTGCGCGCGTGCGGAGTGCTGGTCGCGCTGCCCCGGGGCGGGGGCGCGGCGGAGGGGACAGATCCGCCGCCGTTCGACGAGCCGCCGCCTGAGCTGGGGCGGCTGCTGTGGGCGGCGACGCCGCCGCTCGCGGGGTTGGACGGCCGCGCCTGGCTGTTGCCGCCTGCACCGCCTCCGCCGCCGCCTCCACGGGAGCTGTGGGTCTTGATGCCCTGGGAGACGAGGGACGCGGGGGACGAGATGACGGCCGCGGCGCGGTTCTCCGCACCCTGGGAGATGCGGTTGTTCCGGGAGTTGGCGATCTCGTCGCCGAAGCCGGGGACGAAGCGGTAGATCATGGCGCTCGCGAAGATGGCGAGCAGGATGATCGAGAGCCCGGAGACGACCGCCGAGAAGGAGTCGGGGCCGTCGTCGGCGGAGAGCGCCCCGGCGAGGCCGAGGACGATGACGATGATGGGTTTCACCAGGATCACCGCGATCATGATCCCCGCCCAGCGGCGGACGTGCGTCCACAGGTTCTTGTCGACGAGACCCGCGTACACGACGGTGCCGAGCAGCGCGCCCACGTAGAGCAGGGCGGCCCGGATGACGAGCTCGAGCCACAGCACTCCGGCCGCGAGGATCGACACGAGCGAGACGACGATCAGCATGATCGGCCCGCCGCCGATGTCCTCGCCCTTCTTCAGGGCGCCCGAGAACGTCCCGAAGAACGTGTCCGTCTGACCGCCCGTCGCCTGCGCGATGACGTCCGTGACGCCGTCGGTCGCCGAGACGACCGTGTAGAGGATCAGCGGCGTGAAGGCGGACGCGAGGACCGTCAGCCACAGGAACCCGATGGCTTCGGTGAGCGCGGTGGTGAGGGGGACGCCTCGCACTGCGCGCTTGGCGACGGCGAGAAGCCACAGGAGCAGGGTCAGGATGGTCGACGCGGCGAAGACGACCGCGTACTGCTTGAGGAAGCTGGGGTTCGTGAAGTCGACCTCGGCGGTCTCCTTCACGGCGGAGGAGAGCTTGTCCACCGTCCAGGAGGCGGCGTCCGCGCAGCCCTTTGCCAGGGAGGAGAGGGGGTCGAGGGTGGAGTCCAGGGGGGATTCGGTGGGGTATTTGCCGCCACCTCCGCTTCCTCCGCCGTCCTGGCCCTTCTCGCAGTACTTCTTTGCCGGGCCCGCGATCAGCTCGCAGGGGTCGTCTTCCGGCTCCGGTGCTGCGAAGGCACGCGTGGCCGTGAGCACCACTGCGGTTTGCGATGCCGCGAGGACAGCGGTGAACTTGAGTGCGCGGCGTGGGCTACCGGGCATACGTGAACCCTCCGAACTCCTTGACCGCCTCGCCGATCTCGTCGGCTCCGGAGATGGGGTTGTCGCCGTTCACCGGCGTCGGTCCGGACTTCTGGCTGGAGTCCAGAACCTTCCAGTCGCCGTCGCTCCACTTCAGCTTCATCGTCACGGTGAACCAGCTGCCCGTAACGGGGTTGGTGGAGTTCTCGCCGGTGAGCCCGAACAAGCCGCTGCACCAGACCTCGACGGTGGCGCTGCTGGCGCTGTAGCTCTTGACCTTGGTGCCGGCGGGCAGTGTGCGGTTCACGAACGTGCTGCCCGCAGGCGCGCTGCCGTCGTTGCTCAGGCCGATCTTTTTCAGAAAGGCCTGCGAGTAGTCGGAGTCGAACCCGCTCTGGAGCCTGTTCACCGAGCTGGAATCAGCGACGGCCTGCACGATCTGGTGCCGACGGGCCTGGTTGAACATGCCGTCAGAACCCAGTGCTGACGCATAGTTCGCGGCAGCGGATTGTGCCCCTTGCTCGCTGTTCGCGAACCCGGAGGGGATCCCAGCGGTCTTGCCGCCCACCGGCTCCTGGCCGGAGGCGGCGGTGGGATCCGCCCCCGCCTTCTTGCCGTCCCCGCCGCCCCCTCCGGAGGACTCCTCCCCGCCGCGGTTCGCGAACGCGATGGCCGCGATGAGCAGCACCACCACGCCGACCACCGTCACGAGACTCCGTGACGAAGAACGGCTGGATCTGCGCCCTCCCCCGTAGACGTCCTGGCCGCCCCCCTCGCCCTCCGGGAGTCGCGTCCGGGTCTCGCCCGAGCCGCCGTAGGGGCCGTCGTTCCGCTCGTCGCCGAGACTCATGCCGCGTACGCCCCCTCAACCTCTCGGTGAACCGCCACGTACGACGGTAGCCGTGCTGGTTCCCGCGCGGGCGCGGTGTGGTGACTCGACATCAGGGAGTTGCAACCTCAGCCGGTGGGCGCGACGGATGGGTGGGTCGAAGGGGAGCAGGGGGTGGGGGGACAGGGACGTAAGTGGGTGGCGGGGCTAGACCGCCATGCCGTACACGATGGTGAAGACCGTGCCGAGGGACCCGATGATGAAGACGCCGGTCAGGCCCGCGACGATCAGGCCCTTGCCCTGTTCCGCGCTGAAGGTGTCGCGCAGCGCCGTCGCGCCGATGCGCTGCTTTGCCGCGCCCCAGATCGCAATGCCGAGACAGAGGAGGATGGCGATCGCCATGACGACCTCGATCATCACCCGTGCCTCGTTGCCCAGGCTCCCGAAGGGACCCCAGTCGGGGGCGATCCCGCCAATGATGGTGGTGATGTCGCCCTTTTCGGCTGCCATAAGCATGTGTAACTCACCGCCCCTAGTGGGTTGTTCCGTCACCTCTGCCTACCGCAGTACAGAGGACAGCTCATTCTCGCCGACAAACGGGCCAGTGCATGTCGACTTGGCGTCATTCGTTGGCTGAAACGTACGGTCACTCTGTGTATCACGGTGAGTGACGCCGGGCAATGACGGCCCGGCGTGCCCTCTGACCAGGTCTCATTCTGACCTGGTCCGGTGACGGGGACTCACATCATCGGTCATGCAACGCCGTCGAGGCCATCCAGGCCGTCCAGGCCGTCGAGGCCGTCGAGGTCTCCGAGGCCGCCGCCCGTCACGACGTACGAGCAGTCGGTGTAGCGGTAGCCGGGTTGGACCTTGCTGCCCTCGGCGTTGTTGCGGACGCTGCCCACGCTGCTCGTGTCGCGCTTGTAGAGGAAGTGGTAGTCGCCCGGGGGCAGGCTCAGCGTCTTCTGGGGGTGGCCCTTGCCCGCAAGGCAGGCCTTCTTGCCCTGGGCCTTGCTGGTGTACGTCTTGCAGCCGCCGCACGACGAGAGCTTGAAGCTGCCGGTGGTGGGCCCGGTGTAGAGGACTTCGAGCTGGCCGGGTCCGCCGTTCTCGACGACGTACGTGAGCTTCGCGCCGCCCGGCGACTTGCTGGGCGGCAGGCCGCGGCCTGCCGCGGGGCGGGCTTCGGCGATCTCGGCGGCGATGGCGATGTCCTTGGCGCGGTCGCGCTTGCCGTTGCTCTTGTAGGTCCCGGTGAAGTCGTTGAGCGTCTTGGCCGCGGCTCCGTACTTCCCGTCCTTGAACTCGTCCACGCCGCACGCGTACACCCCGGACTCCACCGCGCTCGCCGCGTCGCCGGAGAGGCCGCCGCCCGCGTCGGCGGGCAGTGCCTTGGCGGTGGCGCCGATGCTGCGGAGTTCCTCGGTGGCCTTGCAGGGGTCGGAGCCCTTCAGGTCCGAGGAGCGCGCGTCGATGGCGCCGCGGATGGCGGGCTCGACCTTCCCGGCCTGGTCGGAGTCGGGGAACGTCCGCAGGAGCTCGCCGAACTCGCCGCCACTACCGCCAGTGCCAGTGCCGCTGCTGCCGCTGCTACCGGTCGCCGTGCCCAGGCCCTGGCTGCCGCATTCGTAGAGGGAGGTGGCCAGGCGGTCGTCGGGCCAGGTGGCGAGGGGGCCGACGCGGTCCTTGCCGAGGGAGTCGGGGAGGGTGCGGAGGTACTTCAGGGGCTCTAGGGCGTCGCAGTACTTGCGCGCGTCATAGGGGGCGGCGACGGACTTGTAGTACGCGCCGAGGCTGTCCGGCACGCGCTTGGCGGCCTTCGAGTCCGGGTGGTCGTCGCCGAGGTCGCGGTAGATGGCGAGGGCGGAGCGGTAGTCGTCCTTGGCCGCGTCGAAGGTGCGGCCGTCGGCGGCCGTGACGATCTTGTCGGCCTTGTCGAGCCGGTCGAGCAGCATCTCCTCGACGGCTTCGTCGCGCGCGGCGTCGTACGCGATGACACCGCCGGCGGGAACGGCGAGCAGGACGAGCCCGAGCCCCACGGCGAGTGGTGCGCGCAGCGGCCAGTTCTGGTGGGTACGGAGGGCGCGGCGGGCCCCGTCGGCAGCCGCGAGGACGAGGAAGGCCACGAACCCGATGAGTACGCCGCCGGGGACGCCGTCGACCTCGGCGGGAAACGCCACGAAGAGGAGCCCGGCGGTCACGGCCCAGCAGAGGGCGGCCAGGAGCCAGCGCTTCAGGAGGACGTAGCCGAGGCCGAGGCCGCTGAGGTTGAGGAGGGCCGCGGAGACGGCACGCAGGGCGTCGGGGGCAGGCGGGGGCGCGGGCGGGGCCGGGGGCGGGCCTGCGGGTGGGCCGTAGGTGGGCGGGGCGGACGGAGGCGGAGGCAGGGGCGGAGGCGAGGAGGGCGGGGGAGGCGAGGCGGAGGGCTGGGGCGGGGACGCGGGCGGCGGTGGCATGGGGGGTGGCATCGGGGGTGGCGGCCCGAACTGGCCGCCGTGGGAGGCGCTGGGCTCCTGGCCAGGCACCGCGTCGTTGGGCTCCCGGCCAGGCGTGGCGTGCTCGTCCCCAGGTTGCATGTTCGGCTCCCCCCAGCCGTCACAACGCAGCGCTTTGAATTGCGCCCAATTCCCCAACGATCGGCGAAAGTTGGACAACCGTCAACCGCCCGCGCAGCCCTCAGTCGCGCCTCTCGGTCGCAGCCTCAGTCGCGGCGGCCGAGCGCCTTCGCCCGGGTGTGCCCCCAGCCCGTCAGGAGTACGCCGACGGTGACTGTCATGACGTAGGCGATCAGTAGCAGCGCGAAGCCGTCGGGGAGCCAGCCGAGCAGGCCGGTGTTGTCGTGGTCGATGAGCAGCCGGATGAGGGCTTGCGCGGAGAAACACATCAGGACTGCGCCGAGGATCTGCAGGATGTCGTACTTCACGTTACGAACGTATCAGCACAGTTTCTGAATTTCCTTCTCTACAAGGCGCATCCTCGCTATTACGTCACACATTCTAAGTTCTATAGTGGGAGTCGTGCGTGACGAAAATCGTGACGGAAAGAAGGCCCGCTGCACGGTCTGCCGTGCCGCCATCAGCCCCGCGGGCAAGCGGGGCCGCCCCGCCCTCTACTGCTCCCGCAGCTGCCAGGCGAGGGCCTACCGGCGGCGGAAGCAGCCGCCCGTCCCGGCGCCCGAGAGCCCCGCGCCCACGTCCGACGCCCGGTCGCGCAGACGCCGGCAGATCGCCGAAGCGGTGTGGCGCATCGCCGCCGAGCGGGGCCTGGACGCGGCGAGCATGCGGGAGATCGCGGCAGAGGCGGGGGTGTCGCTGAGGATGGTCCAGTACCACTTCGGCAGCAAGCATCAACTCCTGGTCGCCGCCCTGCACATGCTCCACCGCGAGAACGAACGCCTCGCCAGGACCCGCGTCCACTTCGACCCCGCGAACCTGCGCGGCGTACTGAGTTCGATGCTCGACGAGTTCCTGCCGCTGGACGCCCAACGGGCCATGGCCTTGCGGGTGTTCTCCGCGTACTACGCCCGCAGCCTCACCGACTCCGCCATCGCGGCGGTCTTCCTGAGCGACGACCACCCCTTGGAGGAGCTCGTCGCCGGTTTCATCGCCACGGCCCAGGAGAGCGGGCAGACGGCTCCCGGCCTGGACGCCCGGCGCGAGGCCGACCTCCTGGTGGCCGCCGCGGTCGGGCTCGGCGGGGACGTGCTCCACGAGCGCCGCACCCTGGACGACGTACGCCGCACGCTCGATTACCACCTGGCCAAGCTCTTCACCTCGGCCGCGGCCTGATGTCCTTCTCGGGCTTGTGGAGTACGTCAACGGGCCCAGCGCGCCCGCGACCTCCGTCCGATTCGCCGACGGTCGACGGTCCTTAGCGTCGTACTCATGCGAATCGGACTGCTTGGAACCGGAAATGTCGCTCGCTCGCTGGCAACTGGCTGGCAGGCAGCGGGACATGACGTCGTACTGGGGTCGCGATCCCCGAAGGATCGGGGAGAGGCGGAGGAGTTGCGGGGATTCACCGTCGTCGGTCTTGCCGAGGCCGCCGCGCACGGGGAAGTGCTGGTCAATGCCACGCCCGGCACGGAGTCTGTGGGGCTCCTGAAGGGGATCGGCGTGGCTGCCCTCGCCGGGAAGGCGCTGGTCGACGTGGGCGTCGGGTTCACCGAGAGCATGGAGCTCTCGCACCCCAACTACAGCCTCAGCGAGGAGATTCAGGCGGCGTTCCCCGAGACGCCGGTGGTGAAGACGCTCGTCACCATGGACTCGGTGGTGATGACCGATCCGGGGAGCTTGGAGGAGCCGGGCATGGTCTTCCTCTCCGGTGACGACGACGCCGCCAAGCGGACGACGCGGCAGCTGCTCAGTGACCTGGGATGGCCAGATGCCTCCCAGTTGGATCTGGGAGGCATCGGGACCGCGCGCGGTCAGGAGCATGCCGCACTGCTGTTCATCGGGGTGGGGAATGCGCTCGGCACGTACGACTTCGGCTTCAAGGTGGTGCGTCCGAGGCGGGCCGCCTGAGCAAGTGCCGGGGCCGGGGCCGGGGGTGTCAGCCGACCTTGCCCACCGGGTTGATCTCCAGCTTGACCGGGCTCTCGCCGTCGGTGACCGGGAGCGTGCCCGCGGGCCAGTCGAGGGTGACGTGCTTGGTCTCGTTCGGGGGCGTCACGACGAGGCTGGTGATGCGGACGCCGGAGCCGCCCGAGTTGTTGTACGGGAACGTGATGTTGAAGGCGGCGGACTCGCCGTCCTTCAGGACGCCGGGCACGGCCTGCTCGCCGTTGCGGTCCACGGAGAGGGTGTCGCCCGTGGACGCCGTCAGGTCGACTCCGGCGTAGCCCTTGATGGCGCAGTCGCGGCCGCCGCCGTTCTTGAAGACGACGGTGACGACGCCTTCCGTCTTGTCGGTGGTGTTGTCCGTGGCGTTCACTTCGAGCTCGTCGGTACGGCAGATGCCGACCTTGCCGTTGCTGTTGTCTCCGGTGCCCGCGGCCGTCCCCTGGGCGGCTTCGCCGCCGCCGGAGGTCCCTTCGCTGTCGGAGGGCTCTTCGGTGCCGGTGCCGGTGCCGGTGTCGTCGTTGCCGCTGTCCGTGCCCGTGTCCTTGCCCTTCTCCGCTGACGCGGTGGGCGCGGTGGTCTTGCTGTCCGCCGCCGCGTTGTCGTCGCCGTTGCAGGCGGTGAGCGAGAGGGCGGCGACGAGGCCGATGACTGCTGCGACGGCCTTGCGGGTGTGCTTCATGGGATCCCCCGTAGTGGTGCTGCTGTTCAGTGCTGATCACAGCTAAGGGGGCGGGGTCCGGCGGGGGCAAGGAACGTTGGATCATCCGGGACGCTGGAATGGATACAGGGCCCTGACCTGCGGGAACGTGCCTCGCCTGGGACGGTGAAGTGGGACGGGCGGGGGTTGGTTTGATCATGGACACGGGTCCGGCGCATCATGCCGTCGTCATTCGACGCCTTCCACGAAGTGGTCGAACTCGCCTGCCTGGACGCCTAGTACGAAGGCGTCCCACTTCTTCTGGGTCGTGGTCACGATGTTCTCGGGGTCGCTGGTCTCCCGGAGGTACACGGCGTCGTCCTGGCCGTACGCGATTTCGATCCAGGGGCCTGGGCCTTCCTCCCCTTCGGGGGCGGCGCGGATCCAGTCGAGGGTCGGGGGGACCTCGGGGCTGGGGCTGCCGGGGGCGTCCGTCACGGTGAGGGTCCTTCTGCGATTTTCGTGGGATGAGCGGGGTGGGGGGGGAGTGGTTCGGTGCGGGTTGAGGGGCCCTGCGGGGCTCTCCCCAATCCCGCCCCTTCCCCGAACAACCGTATCCCCGCCATCGGCTCCGTCGGCAGCGGCAAACTGCTCTGGGCGGAGGTCGGCGGTGATCCCCCGAAGGTGCTGGTGGCGCCTCTACACTGAGGCGCGGTGGACTCCCGCGCGGTGAGGGGTGGTTGACGGTGCGTAAGGCATGGCTGGTCGCGGCCGTCGGCATCGGTGGGGCGATGAGTTTTATCGCCCTGCTCGTCGTGGGGACCTATATGGCCGCCGGCGGCATCGCCAACGGGGCCGGGCAGGGGAACGTCGGGCTCGCCAAGGGTGCCGTGCCCGCCACCTATCAGCCCCTCGTGCAGAAGTGGGGCAATCTGTGCAAGGCCATCAACCCCGCCCTGCTCGCCGCTCAGCTGTATCAGGAGAGCGGGTTCAACCCGAACGCCAAGAGCCCGGCCAAGGCTCAAGGGATAGCGCAATTCATCCCGGGGACCTGGGCCACGCACGGGGTCGACGGTGACGGTGACGGCGATCGTGATGTGTGGGATCCGCAGGACGCCATCCCGTCCGCCGCTTCGTACGACTGCAAACTCGCCAGTTACGTGAAGGACGCCCCGGGAAGCCCGACGAAGAACATGCTCGCCGCGTACAACGCGGGTGCGTACGCCGTCATCAAGTACGGCGGCGTACCGCCTTACAGCGAGACCCAGAATTACGTGAAGACCATCACGAACCTGGAGAAGAGCTTCGCCCGTCCCACCGGCAGGGTGCAGCCCTCGCAGCAGGCGGCAGGAGCCATCTACTACGCGCAGAAGAAGCTCGGCACGTTGTATCTGTGGGGTGGGAATGGAACCGCCGACCAGAACGGCAGGTTCGACTGTTCCGGCCTTACGCTCGCTGCCTATCGCAGCGTGGATATCGATCTGCCGCGCGTCGCGAACGACCAGTACAACGTCGGACCACATCCGAAACGGGACGAACTGCTCCCGGGTGACCTGGTGTTCTTCTCGGACGACCTCACCAATTCCCGCGCCATCCGGCATGTCGGGATCTATGTGGGCGGGGGCTACATGATTAACGCCCCGCGGCCCGGAGCGGTGATCCGGTTCGACCCGATCGATACGCCGGATTATTTTGGCGCGACTCGCGTCACCGAGGACGGGGCGAATGCCGTGCCCGACAAGCGGACCGCGGCCTGAGAGCCTTCGCGGGGCCCTCACAGGGCACGTGCGCGGGGTGTGATGTGGCTTGAACTCTCCGTCAGTACACTTCTCTGAGCTGCGGCGATGGGTCTCTCTTCGGTAACGTCTGAGTGATCATTCGGTGGAGTGTGGAACGTAGTGAAGGGGGCCACGCGTTCCCTTGACTGGAACAGCGCGACCACCCAGTAGCGAGCGGCATTGACCACGCGGCAAGCAGTACTGAATCACGGGGGTTGATGGCAGGGCGCACGGCAAGGTGCGTCCGAGGCGAGGAGACAAGGGGCCGCAGCACCATGGCTGGACTCGACACAACTGGGTCGAACCCCGACGTCAGCCTGCTCTACGACATCAACGGCCTGGCTGAGGATTCGCCGGACTGGCTGACCAGGTCGGTGGCATTCGTCGGTGAGTACGGACTTCTGCTCGCGCTTGTTCTGCTGGTCCTCTGGTGCTGGTGGGGTCAGCGAAAGCGCGGGGCACTCGATGACGCCGCTTCCTCTGTCGCCGCTGTTGTCTGGGCGCCGTTGGCGGCCGGGATCGCTGTCCTGGTGAATGCGCCGATCCGGGGATTTGTGGAGCGGCGTCGGCCTTTCAAGGACCATGACGGCCTAGAGCTCCTTGTGCACGGAAAGACCGACTTCTCCTTCGTGAGCGATCACGCGACGCTCACCATGGCTCTTGGCGTCGGGCTTTTCGTGGCCAACCGAAAGTTCGGTCTTGTCGGCATCGCCCTTGCCTTGCTCGAAGGCTTCTGCCGGGTCTTTATGGGCGTGCACTATCCGACGGACGTCGTGGGCGGATTCGCGCTCGGGACGGCTGTCGCGCTGCTGCTCTCGCCGCTGGCGATGGCCCTGCTCACGCCTGTGGCCAAGGCTGTTGGGCGGACGGCGCGGGGCGGGTGGCTGGTGTGGGCGAAGCCGACGGAGGCTGTGGCGGAGCTGCCTCGGGCCGCGGCCGCGGGTCCGGACGAGCGGGATCTGGCGGCGTAGCGTCCGCCCGGCGGCGCTTCAGCAGCCACCAGCCGGCGCCGGCCGCCGCCACGGTGACTCCTGCGGAGGCGGCGGCGAGGGGGCCTGCCTCGGGGTGCTCGGCCTCTGCGGCGGCGGCGTGGGCCGTGGGGGTGGCCAGGGCCAGGAGGGCGGCGGTGGTGGCTGCGGCTTTGGCTATTCGCGGGGTCATACCCCCTAGAGCAGCGGGGTCCTGCTGAGTGGGCCACCTGAGGGCGTGTCGGGTGAGCTGTTCGGGTTGCGGGGGCGGCCGTCTGGGGTACTGGATGTACCAGCCCGCCTCAGGTCGGCTAAAGGGCCTGGGGGTAGTCGAAGAAGCGGTTCGGGTCGTACTGCTTCTTGATCTTCTTCAGGCGGCCAGCCGCCGAACCGTAGTAAGCCTCACGCCAGTTGGACAGCGTGGGGTCCGCGTAGTTCTGGTAGGCCGCCCCGGATGCGTATCGGGCCATCGCTCCGTGGGCCGTTTTCAGCCATGCCTGGGCCGGCTTCCCGGACGTACCCGGGCGCCACGCGGCGATGTACTGCGCCAGCATCCGAGAGCGGCGGTGCACGAAGGCCGTGGCCGTCGGGTCGACCCGGTTGATCGCGCCGCCAAGCGCGGTCAGCGCGATGCTGCCCCCGCTCGCGCCCGTCACGTTCTCCACCTGGGAGAGCAGCGCGCGGATCCCCGCCGCCGAGAGCGAGCGGTCGAAGAAGTCCGAACTCGCCGCGTACGTCTCGCGGTTCAGCGCACCCTGCGGGCTCCGTCCCGGCGTGGCGCCGGGCAGGTGGCACTGGGCGTCCGCCGCGAAGGACGAGCAGCCCGCGTACACCTCCATCGACTCCTCGTACGAGCGCCGCTTCAGCGAGACGCTGCGCGCCGGGGTGCCGATCTTGTCCGCCAGGCGGTCCACCGCGTTCTGGAGCTCTCCGTACGTTCCGAGGGAGAAGCACGCGACCGAGACGGTGGGCGTGCCGCCCGGCGTGTTCGCCAGGTGCGCCGACGACCAGATCTCGTCCGGCTGGTCGGGGCCCCACTCCTGCCACGCCTTGATGACCGCGGCCGCCTTCGACCAGGGCCAGGTCATGTATGCCGAGACCCCCTGCGGAGCCGCGTGGGTGCGGAAGCTCAGCTCCGTCACCACGCCGAAGTTTCCGTTCCCCGCGCCCCGCAGCGCCCAGAACAGGTCCTTGTTCTCGCTCTTGCTCGCCGTCAGCTGCTTGCCGTCCGCCGTGACGATCGTCGCCGATGTGAGGCTGTCGCAGGTCAGGCCGTACGCCCGTGACACCACTCCGTGGCCGCCGCCCAGCGTCAGGCCGGAGATACCGACCGTGGGGCAGGAGCCCGCCGGGATCGTCACGCCCTTCGCGGCAAGCGCGCGGTAGACGTCGATCAGCTTCGCGCCCGCGCCGACCGTCGCCGTCGAACCACTGGCCCGTGTCTTGTTCAGCTTCGACACGTCGACGATCAGGCGGCCCGTGCCGGACGACCAACCCCCGTATGAGTGGCCGCCGTTGCGTATGGAGACCGGGACGTCGTGTGCGCGGGCGTAGGTCAGGGTCGTGCGGATGTCGTCGGTGTTCGCGACGTAGGCGACCGCGGTCGGCTTCAGGCTGTCGTAGCGCGTGTTGTAGAGCTGACGGGCCGCCGCCCACTTCGCCTCGCCCGGCTTGACCAGGGTGCCGTCCAGGTCCTTGGCGAGGGCGGTGAGGTTCGCCGCGGCGGACGCGGCGGCGCTCGACGTGCGGATGGGAGCGCTGGGGCGCGGGGAGCCCGCGCTGCGGGAGGTCGCGCCGCCGCCGCCGCCACTGCTCCCGCTTCCGCTTCCGCCGGAGCCGGTGCAGCCCGCCGCCGCGAACGCCGCCGTTGCCGCTGCCGTCGTGCTGATGAACGTACGTCGCTCCATGACCCGCCTCCCGTTGCTTCCCGGCCTACGAGACGGCGGTCGGGGCCCATGGGTTCCGGTGAGCGGAAAGGGGAGTTGCGTGGAGTGGAGTGAAGTCGCGCGGGAGTTGCGTGCGGCGGCCCGCGGGCTACCCGTCCGGCATGTGGGATTCCGCGTCCGTACGGGCCTTGCTGCGCGCTCTGCGGGCCGGGCCGCGCCAGCCGCAGCTGCACCGTGCCGCGCAGAATCGGCCCTGCTCGACCGTTGTCGTGCGGTGGGGTTCGTCCTGTTGCTCCTCGGCCACGTCACCACCGTACCCACGCCGGGTGAACGCTCTTACGCGTGACCGGGTCAACGTACCGGTCGTTACACGGAACGACAGGGGGCTACAGCACCTCGCGGGAAGGCTTGGGGGTAGTCGGGCGATGGGTCAGCAGCACAGGCGCACAGGCGGGGCGGCCATCACGGCCGCGGCGGTGGGTCTCATGGCCGTCGCCACGGGCTGTTCGGGGGGCGGAGCCGCGGCCGACGACGGGCGCAGCGCCTCCGAGGGCGCCGTCGACGTGGTGCGGGACTCCGCCGACGCCCTTGTCCGCGCGGGGAGTTCCAAGGCGCGTACGTCCATGGAGATGGCCAGCGGCGGGACCCGCGTGACCATCCGTGGGCACGGCTCGTACGACTTCAGGCGGCAGGTCGGGCGGTTCGTGGTGGTGCTGCCGAAGGATCCCGCCGGGGACGAGGAGCACCGTCCCATCACCGAGCTGATGGCGAGCGGCGCGCTCTACATGAAGAACCGGGGGGCCGGGGTGCCCGCCGACAAGTGGGTGCGGATCGACACGGCTTCGCTGTCGGACGGCAACCTGGTCACGGGCGGGGCCACGGATCCGCTGGCCGCGGCGGAGCTGCTGCGGGGCGTGCGCAAGGCGTCGTACGTCGGTGAGACGGCGGTGGCGGGTGTGAAGGTGCGGCACTATCGCGGGACCGCGGACCTTCCGAGCGCCGCGAAGTCCGCTTCCGAGGGGCAGCGGGGGGCCCTGGGGGCGGCGGCGAAAGGGTTCAGCAAGGGTGGGGTGCCGTTCGACGCGTACCTCGACGAGCAGGGGCGGCTGCGGAAGCTGCGCCAGCACTTCAGTGTCGCGAACGCCGAGGTGGCGTCGACCACGTTGCTGTACGACTTCGGGGTGCGGGTGGATGTGCGGTTGCCGGCGAGCGAGGACATCTTCGCGGGGAAGATCGCCGAGAAGTGATCGCCGGTAAGTGATCGCCGGGAAGTAGGGGTGCCCGGCTAGTCGCGCCCGGGGGTGTGGAAATGGTCCGTCCGTGCCATGCGCGGTGCGTAGGCCGCTCCCTACTCTAGGAAGTCGGTACCGGCAGGAAGCTAGGTCAGGAAGAGGTGATGAACGTGGCTCTGGTGCGCGGTACGACTGTTCAGGACCACGTTGCCCTTGCCGAGATCGAGCTGTGCGGCGAACTCATCATCGCGGCGAGTGCCGCCGGCGAGGAGCGGTTGAGTGCCGATCGCATCGACGAGGTCCTGAACGTCTCCACTGACGTGGAGCGGCACCGAGGCGAGGACCGGGACTAGTCCCGGCCCCCTCAGGATGGGGATGCGGCCCGGGCCCCGCCGCAACCCCTCCAAACACCGAGCCCGCCGCTTCGCGGCGCATCTCTCCCACCCACCCACCCGATCACCCCGCGGCAGCGCGGGGGTGCGGTACGCGGTAGCGCGGAGGTGTGGTGGGGCCGTCGTGTGCCGCCGAACACCAAGCCCGCCGCTTCGCGGCGGATGTCTCCCGCCCACCCACCCATTACCCCGCAGGGCAATCGGGTGGGTGGGTGGGGATGATCCGCCGCGAAGCGGCGGCCTTGGGGCGGGTGCCTCAGCGAGACAGGCGGGCAACGGCAGGCCGGTGTCGCTCGGCGGTGGCGGGCCCGGTCTCCCAGGCGCCGGTGTCGCTCGGCGGTGGTGGGGAGTCCCCGTTCCTCAGGCGCCGGTCCCGCTCGGCGGTGGAGGGGAGCCCTCGTTCCCCAGGCGCCGATGTCGCTCGGCGGTGGAGGGGAGTCCCCGTTCCTCAGGCGCCGGTCCCGCTCGGCGGTGGAGGGGAGTCCCCGTTCCCCAGGCGCCGGTCCCGCTCGGCGGTGGAGGGGAGCCCTCGTTCCCCAGGCGCCGGTGGCGCTCGGTGGCGGGGGCCCCGGTTGCCCAGGTGCCGGGCGGCGGCAGGTTCCGGTTTCCCAGGCGGGAGCCTTACGTTCGCATCATGCGGGCGATGGCCTTGGTGGCTTCCTCGACCTTCGCGTCGATCTCATCGCCGCCCTTGACCGCCGCGTCCGCCACGCAGTGGCGCAGGTGCTCCTCCAGGAGCTGGAGGGCGAAGGACTGCAGGGCCTTCGTGCCGGCCGAGACCTGAGTGAGTATGTCGATGCAGTAGACGTCTTCCTCGACCATCCGCTGCAGACCCCGGATCTGCCCCTCGATGCGCCGCAGGCGCTTGAGGTGCTCGTCCTTCTGCTTGTGGTAGCCGTGGACCCCCTGGTCGTGGCCGCCGGGCTCGGAGGTCGCTTCGGTGTTCATGGCCACACCGGCCGGCTCGGTGGTCGTCATCGCGTCCTCCTGCTTGGACAGTCACTCTGCTGGGCAGTTATAGGAAAGCCACTGGCTCAACTGGCTTCCTATACCCCTAGTGGGTATAGGATACTCGATTGCTCGGGGGGCGTGCTGATCACTGTGCCTGATGGGCGACACTGGGGTCTGGCCGGTTAGCCGTGGCCGGATGATGCGCCTAGCATCAGCCTGACCGAATCCAAAGCACCCCGAGGACCCCACGTGCGCTTTCGTCTGACCCCCAGGGAGACGAGCTTCTACGACATGTTCGCCGCATCCGCGGACAACATTGTCACGGGCTCGAAGCTCCTTATGGAACTGCTCGGGGCTGACGCCTCCGCCCGAGTCGAGATCGCAGAGCGTATGCGGGCCGCGGAGCACGCTGGAGATGACGCGACACATGCGATCTTCCACCAGCTGAACTCCTCCTTCATCACGCCCTTCGACCGCGAGGACATCTACAACCTGGCGTCGTGCCTCGACGACATCATGGACTTCATGGAGGAGGCCGTCGACCTGGTCGTCCTTTACCAGGTCGAGGAACTCCCCAAGGGAGTCGAGCAGCAGATCGAGGTCCTGTCGCGAGCCGCCGAGCTCACGGCCGAGGCCATGCCGAATCTGCGGACGATGGACAACCTCACCGAGTACTGGATCGAGGTCAACCGCCTGGAGAACCAGGCCGACCAGATCCACCGCAAGCTTCTCGCTCAGCTCTTCAACGGCAAGTACGACGCCATGGAGGTGCTGAAGCTCAAGCAGATCGTCGACGTGCTTGAAGAGGCGGCCGACGCGTTCGAGCACGTCGCCAACACGGTGGAGACCATCGCGGTCAAGGAGTCCTGAGGCCTCTCCATGGACACCTTTGCTTTGGTCGTGACCATTGGCGTCGCGCTCGGATTTACGTATACGAATGGCTTTCACGACTCCGCGAACGCCATTGCCACTTCCGTCTCCACCCGTGCGCTGACGCCCCGTGCGGCACTCGCCATGGCCGCCGTCATGAACCTCGCGGGCGCCTTCATGGGCAGCGGGGTCGCCAAGACGGTCAGCAAGGGCCTGATCGAGACGCCTCATGGCAACAAGGGAATGTGGATCCTCTTTGCCGCCCTGGTGGGCGCCATCGTCTGGAACCTCGTCACCTGGTATTTCGGGCTTCCTTCGTCCTCATCGCACGCGCTTTTCGGTGGAATGGTCGGAGCCGCGCTCGCCGGTGGGATCGGAGTGATCTGGTCCGGCGTGCTCGACAAGGTCGTCATTCCGATGTTCATCTCGCCCGTCGTCGGCCTCGTCGCCGGCTATCTGGTGATGTGCGCGATCATGTGGATGTTCCGGAAGTCCAACCCGCACAAGGCCAAGCGCGGATTCCGTATCGCGCAGACGGTGTCCGCGGCCGGAATGGCGCTCGGTCACGGTCTGCAGGACGCGCAGAAGACCATGGGCATCGTGGTGATGGCCCTGGTCATCTCCGATGTGCAGGACGCTGACGCGCCCATTCCGATCTGGGTCAAGATCGCCTGTGCGCTGATGCTCTCCGCCGGTACGTACGCGGGTGGCTGGCGCATCATGCGTACGCTCGGCCGCAAGATCATCGAGTTGGACCCGCCGCAGGGATTCGCCGCCGAGACCACGGGCGCGGGCATCATGTTCACCACCGCGTTCATGTTCCACGCGCCGATCTCCACCACGCACGTGATCACTTCCGCGATCATGGGTGTGGGCGCCACCAAGCGGGTCAACGCCGTGCGGTGGGGCGTCGCGAAGAACATCATCCTGGGGTGGTTCATCACGATGCCCGCGGCTGCGATCGTCGCTGCCGTCAGTTTCTGGATCGTGAACCTGGCGTTCCTGTAGTTCTTCGGCCGCGAGCAGTTTGTGGCTGGTCGCGCAGTTCCCCGCGCCCCTTCGGGGCACGGCCCGAACATAGGAAAGGCCCGCCCCCCGGGAGCCAGGGAGCGGGCCTTTCTTTGTTGCCCCTGCGGTGGCACCGCCATGCAGCACCGCAAGGAGTCGGGGATACCCGAGGACGTGGCCTAGCCGAAGCGGCCGGAGATGTAGTCCTCGGTGGCCTGCACGGACGGGTTGGAGAAGATCCGCTCCGTGTCGTCGATCTCGATGAGCTTGCCGGGCTGGCCGACCGCCGCGAGGTTGAAGAAGGCCGTACGGTCCGAGACGCGGGCCGCCTGCTGCATGTTGTGCGTCACGATGACGATCGTGAAGCGCTCCTTCAGCTCGCCGATGAGGTCCTCGATCGCGAGCGTCGAGATCGGGTCCAGGGCCGAGCAGGGCTCGTCCATGAGCAGGACCTGGGGCTCCACGGCGATCGCCCGCGCGATGCACAGACGCTGCTGCTGACCGCCCGAGAGGCCGGAGCCGGGCTTGTTCAGGCGGTCCTTGACCTCGTTCCAGAGGTTGGCGCCCTTGAGGGACTTCTCGACGATGGCGTTCAGCTCGTTCTTCTTGTACGAGCCGTTGAGCCGCAGGCCCGCCGCCACGTTGTCGAAGATCGACATCGTGGGGAACGGGTTGGGGCGCTGGAACACCATGCCGATGGTGCGGCGCACGGCGACCGGGTCGACACCGGGACCGTAGAGGTCCTCGTCGTCCAGGAGCACCTTGCCCTCGACGCGGCCACCGGTGGTGACCTCGTGCATGCGGTTGAGGGTGCGCAGGAAGGTGGACTTGCCGCAGCCGGAGGGGCCGATGAAGGCCGTCACGGAGCGGGGCTCCACGGTCATCGAGATGTCCTCGATGGCCTTGTGGGCGCTGTAGTAAGCGGTCAGGCCCGATACGTCGATTCGCTTGGCCATGGGGATCACTGCCTTAAGGGGGGTTACGAGAGGGTCGCTGATGGCCGCGTCAGCGGCCCGTCTTGGGGGCCTTCCAGCGGGCTACGCCGCGGGCCGCCAGGTTGAGGATCATGATGAAGCCGATGAGGGCGAGCGCCGCCGCCCAGGCGCGGTCGTAACCGGCCTGGTTGCCGGCCGCGTACTGCTGGTAGATGTACAGCGGCAGCGAGGCCTGCGAGCCTTCGAACGGGTTCGTGTTGATCATGGGGTTCACCCAGACCAGGAGCAGGACCGGTGCGGTCTCGCCCGCGATACGGGCGACCGCGAGCATGACGCCGGTCGTGATGCCGCCGATCGCGGTGGGCAGGACCACCTTCAGGATGGTCCGCCACTTCGGGATGCCGAGGGCGAGTGACGCCTCCCGCAGCTCGTTCGGTACGAGCTTGAGCATCTCCTCCGTGGAGCGCACGATCACCGGCATCATCAGGATGGCGAGCGCCATGGCGCCGGCCCAGCCGGAGAAGTCGAAGCCCAGGATCAGGATCCAGAAGCTGAGGACGAACAGGCCCGCGACGATCGACGGGATGCCGGTCATGACGTCCACGAAGAACGTGACGACCTTGGAGAGCTTCCCGCGCCCGTACTCGACGAGGTAGATCGCGGTGAGCAGGCCGATCGGCACGGCGATGACGGAGGCCAGGAGCACCTGCTCCAGGGTTCCGATGATCGCGTGGTAGATGCCGCCGCCGGGCTCGTCGTCCGCGACCACGCCCATGGAGTGGGTCAGGAAGTAGCCGTTGAAGACCTTCGTGCCGCGCTCGACGGTCTCGTAGATCAGCGAGGCCAGCGGGACGACGGCAAGCAGGAACGTGACCCACACCATCGAGGTGGCGAGGCGGTCCTTGGCCTGGCGCCCGCCCTCGACGGCCACCGCGGCGACGTACGAGACGACGATGAAGAGGATGGCCGCGATCAGACCCCACTGGATGCGGCTGTCCAGGCCCGCGCCCATACCGATGCCGATGCCGACGGCGGCGGAGCCGAGCGCGACGACGGCCGGCGTCCAGCGCGGGAGGCGGGCGCCCTGCAGACTCGCGGGCTTGACGATGGTGGCGCTCATGCGTTGGCCCCCGAGTACTCCTTGCGGCGCGCGATGATCATGCGGGCCGCGCCGTTGACCAGCAGCGTGATGACGAAGAGGACCAGGCCGGATGCGATGAGCGCGTCACGGCCGTACTCGGTGGCTTCGTTGAACTTGCTTGCGATGTTCTGCGCGAAGGTGCCGCCGCCGGGGTCGAGCACGGACGCGCTGATGAGGAAGGTCGGGGAGAGCACGGTGGCCACGGCGATGGTCTCGCCGAGCGCGCGGCCAAGGCCCAGCATCGAGGCGGAGATCACGCCCGAGCGGGCGAAGGGGAGCACCGACATGCGGATGGTCTCCCAGCGCGTGGCGCCGAGCGCGAGCGCGGCCTCCTCGTGCATCTTCGGGACCTGCAGGAAGACCTCACGGCTGACGTTCGTGATGATCGGCAGGATCATGATGGCGAGCAGGATGCCGACCGTCATCAGGGAGCGCGGGGCGCCGTCGTTGTACTCGAAGACGCCGGTCCAGCCGAGGTAGTCGTCGAGCCAGCTGTAGAGGCCGGTCAGATTGGGTGCGACCACGAGGGCGCCCCAGAGGCCGTAGACGATCGACGGCACGGCGGCCAGGAGGTCGATCACGAAGGCGATGGGGGTTGCCAGCTTGCGTGGCGCGTAGTGCGAGATGAACAGCGCGATGCCGATGGCCACGGGGACGGCGATCACCAGGGCGATCACCGAGCTCACCACGGTGCCGAATACCAGGACCGCGATGCCGAAGAACGGCTTGCCGCCGGTGGTGGCACCGGCCGGGTCCCACTCGAAGGTGGTGAGGAAGTTGCCCGTGTTGTCCGCGAGCGCGAGCGTCGCACGGTAGGTCAGGAAGGCCGCGATGGCGGCCATGATCACAAGCAGCGTGATGCCGGAGCCGCGCGAGAGACCGAGGAAGATCCGGTCGCCGGGGCGGGTCGCGCTGCGGCGGGGGCGCTTGGGCGTGATGCCCGATGGCCGTACGTCGTCGAGGGGTGGAGGTGCTGTCGTACTGCTTGGTATATCCATGGGATTCTCCGGTCTGCGGAGCGAATCACCGCTTCTTCGGCGGGAGTTGCTCCTGGCGGCGGTGCACCGGACGGTGCGGCCGGCCCTGACTCACGGGGCCGGCCGCACTCGGTTCAGCTAGCTCAGGCCCGCGACGGTCGTGCGGACCTTGGAGATGATCTCGGCCGGGATCGGCGCGTAGTCGTTCTCCTTGAGGACGTTCTGGCCGTCCTCGCTGGCGATGTAGGTCAGGAAGGACTTGGTCGCGGCGAGGGTCTCGGCCTTGTTGCCCTTCTCGCAGAGGACCTCGTACGTCACCAGGGTGATCGGGTACGCGCCTTCGGCGGTGGGCTTGTAGTTCAGCTCGAGGGCGAGGTCGTTGCCCTTGCCGACGACCTTGGCCTCGGAGATGGCCTTGGAGGCGTTGTCGACGGTGGCCTTCACCGGCTCCTTGGCGTCGGTCTGCAGGTCGACCGTGCTGATGCCGTCGGAGGCGTAGGAGAGCTCGAAGTACGAGATGGCACCGGGGGTCTGCTTGACCTGGCCCGCGACACCGGAGGAGCCGTTGGCGGACTGGCCGCCCTTGGCCTCCCAGGACTTGCCGGGCTCGTACGACCAGGCGGACGGGGCCGCGCCCTTGAGGTACTTGGTGAAGTTGTCCGTGGTGCCGGACTCGTCCGAGCGGTGGAACGCCTGGATCTTGGTGCCGGGGAGCTTGGCGTCCGGGTTCAGCTTCTTGATGGCCTTGTCGTCCCAGGTCTTGATCTTGTCGTCGAAGATCTTGGCGAGGGTCTCGGCGTCCAGGACGAGGTTGTCCACGCCGGGCACGTTGTAGCCGACGGCGATCGGGCCGCCGACCATCGGCAGGTCGATGGCCTGGCTGTCCTTGCAGACCTTCTTCGACGCCGCGATCTCCTCGGGCTTCAGCGCCGAGTCGGAGCCCGCGAAGGCGGTCTGGCCCTGCATGAACGCGGTGATGCCGGCGCCGGAACCCGTCGGGTTGTAGTTCAGCTGAACGTCCTTGCAGGTGGTCGAGTAGACCTTGCGCCAGGCGTCGATGGCGTTCTTCTGCGCGGACGAACCGGAGGCAGCGAGCTGGCCCTTGGCGTCGTCGCACTTGATGTTGGCGTTGGCGTTGGTCTCCTTGCCGGTGCCACCGCTGCCGCCGCTCGTGTCGTCGGAGCCGCACGCCGTGAGGGCCAGGGCGCCGGAGACGGCGATGGCGCCGAGGGAGAGGGCGCGGAGCCGGTTCTTGCGCTGAAGCTTCACTTTCGGGTCTTCCTTCCGGGAGCCGCCGGCCCTTTGCTGGCGGCGTGCAGGGTCTTCGTCGTTGCGGTCTAGCGGTTCTGCGGTTCTGCGGTTCTGCGGTTCTGCGGTTCTGCGGTTCTGCGGTCTTACGTTGTGTTGTAAGGCTGAAATTAGGCAGGGCAGGTGAAGTGGCCAAAGGGCATGAGTGAACGGCGGGTGAACCTCGGCGGTCGGCCTGGTTAGGCAACGCACTACGGAACGTAGCGGATCGATTACGCCGGGTTGAGGACGCCGAGCAGGGCGTCGACGAGGTGCTGGTCACGGGCTTGCGTGAGGCGGTTGCGGGCCGCGGCCGGCGAGAGCCAGAGGATGCGGTCGACCTCGTTGTTGGGGGTGAAGTGGCCGTCCGTCGCTTCTGCCGCCCAGTAGCTGACCTCTTTGGGGCGGCCCTGGGCCAGATAGCGGACCGTGGGGAGGCGGGCGCCGGGGGTGCAGCGGTGGCCGGTCTCCTCCTCGACCTCGCGCAGGGCGCCGTCGAGGGGGGTCTCGGCTCGCTTCAGCTTGCCCTTGGGGTGTGACCAGTCGTCGTACTTCGGCCGGTGGACCAGGCATATCTCCAGGCGGCCGTCGTACGGGGAGTGGCGCCACAGAACGCAGCCCGCGGCCCGGACGACCTCGCCCTCGGGCCGCGTCACCGGGTACTCACCGCCTCCGTCTCCCGGATCCAGGCCTGGTGAAACGCGAAGCGCGCCGCTTCCACCTCGTGGCGCTGGTCGGCGTGCAGGACGCCGAGGGCGTACGCCGTCGCCGGGGCGATGCGGGCGGTGCGGGCGGGCGACGCCGCTGCCGACGCGGCATCCGCGGCCTCGCGGTGGAGGTCCAGGGCGTGGCCCGCGTCCGCGAGGCGGAGGTCCCCGCCGGGGCCCGGGGCAAGGACTTCCTGGGCGTACCTGTGCAGGCGCAGGAGGGCGCGGGTCTTCAGCCAGGGGGCGTCCTGCGCCTCGGGGGCCTCACCCGCGGCGAGGCCGTGCGTCAGCGCTTCCGCGTTGTACGGGTGGCCTGCTTGGCCCATGGGGAGCGCGGCGACCGCTTCCGCGAGGTTTTCCGCGGCTTTCGCTGCCAGCGGTTTGAGGTCCTCCGCTGCCCGGATCAGGGGGACCTCGCTTGCCAGTACGGCCACGTTGTCCGCCACTGCGTGGAAGCGGGAGGAGCCGAAGGCTTGGAGGGCGGCTGAGTGGGACCTGGTTCGCGCCAGGGTGAGCTGCCGTTCCAGCAGGGCTGCGGCCTTGGCTGCGCCGACCGTCAGGCCGCGTGGAGTTCCGCCCTGTTCATCGGCACCCTGCGGTGAAGGCTGTGCCCACCCGTTCCGCCGTGCGGAACGCCTGCCCACAGCAGGGACGGCTGCCTGGGTGGGCTGTGTGCCCGCCGGTGCGTTGCTCACGGGCGAGGCGTGGCCTACCGGCGCCGGGACCATCGGTGTGCCCGACAGGCGGTGCAAGGCGTCCAGGAGGCGCTCCAGGCGTGCCGCGAAGGCGTGCTCCCTCGCCAATGTGCCTGACAGCCACGCCAGTTCGGGGCGCAGTCCTGACGCCCACTCCTGGTCCAGGAGCGGGCGGAACGTGTGCAGCGTGCCGCCGATGCGGCGGGCCGCGCGGCGCAGCGCGCGGGCCGCCTCCAGGGACTCCTCCGCGCCCTGCGCGTCCGTCGTCGACTCGCGGTGCAGCCGCAGCGAGCGCAGGAACTCCGTGGCCTGGCCCTGCAGATAGGCCGACAGGACATCGCCTGTCGTCGTCTCATGGTTTAGCTGTGCCACGCCGGCGCCTCCGGGCGTCTATGAGCATCTCCTGTACGTTCCGCAGGGGCTGGCCCTCCGGATCAAGGGCGTGCCGGGTCCAGTTGCCGTCAGCGCCCAGGTGCCAGGAGGCGGTGGTGTCAGACATGCCGGTCTCCAGGAGCCGGCTCAGCGCGGCCCGGTGTGCCGGGTCGGTGACCCTGACCAGTGCCTCGATACGTCGGTCGAGGTTGCGGTGCATCATGTCGGCGCTGCCGATCCACACCTCGGGCTCGCCCGCGTTGCCGAAGGCGAAGACGCGGGAGTGCTCCAGGAAGCGGCCGAGCACGGAACGTACCCGGATCGTCTCCGAGAGCCCCGCGACCCCGGGCCGCACGGCGCAGATCCCGCGCACCCACACGTCCACCGGCACGCCCGCCTGCGACGCGCGGTAGAGCGAGTCCACGACCGCCTCGTCGACCATCGAGTTGACCTTGATGCGTACGTACGCGGGGCGGCCCGCGCGGTGGTGCTGGATCTCCTTCTCGATGCGTGAGATCAGCCCGTCGCGCAGGGACTTGGGGGCGACGAGGAGCCGGCGATAGGTCTCGCGGCGCGAGTAGCCCGAGAGCCGGTTGAAGAGGTCGGACAGGTCGGCGCCCACCTCCTGCTTGGCGGTGAGCAGCCCCAGGTCCTCGTAGAGACGGGCCGTCTTGGGGTGGTAGTTGCCGGTCCCCACGTGCGAGTAGCGGACCAGGGTCTCGCCCTCCTGGCGGACGACGAGCGACAGCTTGCAGTGCGTCTTCAGGCCGACCAGGCCGTAGACGACATGGCAGCCCGACTCCTCCAGCTTCCGCGCCCACTTGATGTTCGCCTGCTCGTCGAAGCGCGCCTTGATCTCGACCAGTACGAGCACCTGCTTGCCCGACTCGGCGGCGTCGATCAGCGCGTCGACTATCGGGGAGTCGCCCGATGTCCGGTACAGCGTCTGCTTGATCGCGAGGACGTCCGGGTCGGCGGCCGCCTGCTCCAGGAAGGCCTGCACGGACGTGGAGAACGAGTCGTACGGGTGGTGAAGCAGCACGTCGCGTTCGCGAAGGGCGGCGAAGATGTCCGGCGCGGACGCCGACTCCACCTCGGCGAGGTCGCGGTGCGTGCCCGCGATGAACTTCGGGTACTTCAGCTCGGGCCGGTCGAGGGCAGCGATGCCGAAGAGCCCGGTCAGGTCCAGCGGACCCGGCAGCGGATAGACCTCGGCCTCGCTTATCTTCAGCTCGCGCACGAGGAGGTCGAGGACGTTGCGGTCGATGGACTCCTCGACCTCGAGGCGCACCGGCGGCCCGAAGCGGCGCCGCATGAGCTCCTTCTCCAGGGCCTGGAGGAGGTTCTCGGCGTCGTCCTCCTCGACCTCCAGGTCCTCGTTCCGCGTGAGCCGGAACATGTGGTGCTCCTGGATCTCCATGCCCGGGAACAGCTCCGCGAGATGCGCGGGAGCGGCGATGACGTCCTCGATGGGGACGTACCGCTGGGGCGAGGCCTCAAGGAAGCGGGAGAGCAGCGGCGGCACCTTCACGCGCGCGAAGTGAGTGTGCCCCGAAACCGGGTTGCGCACGACCACGGCGAGGTTGAGCGAGAGCCCCGAGATGTACGGGAAGGGGTGCGCCGGGTCGACCGCGAGGGGGGTCAGGACGGGGAAGATCTGCTGCCGGAAGAGCGTGAAGAGGCGGGACTGCTCCTTCTCGGTCAGCTCGTTCCAGCGGACCAGGTGGATGCCCTCGTCGGCGAGGCCGGACGCGACGTCCTCCTGGTAGCAGGCGGCGTGCCGGGCCATGAGCTCGCGGGAGCGGTTCCAGATCAGCTCCAGGACCTCGCGGGGCTGCAGACCTGAGGCCGAACGGGTGGCGACGCCGGTCGCGATGCGCCGCTTCAGACCGGCCACGCGGACCATGAAGAACTCGTCCAGGTTCGAGGCGAAGATCGCCAGGAAATTAGCCCGTTCGAGTAGGGGTGTGTTCGGGTCCTCGGCGAGCTCAAGGACGCGCTCGTTGAAGGCGAGCCAGCTGCGCTCCCGGTCCAGGAAACGGCCCTGCGGAAGCTCCTGGCCGTCGTGTCCTACCTGGCCGTCCTCGTCGTACGCGTCGAGATCGGCGTCGATGTCGGGGTCGAGGTCGGACACCGCGGCCGACAGCGTGTGCGGGCGGTGCGCGGCGATGGAGCCGACGGAGGGCTGGGCGTGCTGGACCTGACCTTGCGTGCTGGGCTGGCTCATGGCCCCATTCTTCCGCGCCGGAACACCGATGGGCGCGTCGGAGAGTGCCGGGGCGATGACGAGCTTCCCGTTCATGGGGGGAGGGTCGGGCACGGCGGGCTGCATTGAGCGAGGGTCGCAAGCCAGTCTGAATCACTGGTTACGGCGACATGACGTGCGGGACATGTGCCGGGGGCCCCCGGACGTCTACACGTCCGGGGGTCCTGCGGAATCAGGCGGTCCGGCGCCGCAGCACCCGGAACGCGGCGTACGCGGCCGCCGCGGTGAGGGCCAGGATGATGCCGGTCTCGATGAACTGGACGTACCAGAAGTGGGAATGGGGGTGGACGTCGGCGTACCAGCCGGTGATCTTCGTGTCGGAGGGGCAGGGGAAGCGGGCCATCTGCTCCGGCGAGCACTGCCCGGCGACGAAGCGTTCGCCTGCGGCGTTGTGGACCCCCGTGCCCATGGTGAGGGAGTCCATGGGGAGGTCATACATCGTGTAGCTCGTGGACGTGCCCGATGCGGGCCCGGAGAGGGTCTTCACCGGGAACAGCTGCCACCGCACATTGCCCATGACCAGCAGTACGAGACCGGTGACGAGCCCCCCGCCGACCAGCGCCACCAGGGTGCGGCGCACGAGGAGACCGACGAGGGCGCCGACCATGATGCCGAGAAGGCAGTACGCGATGAGGGCCGGGCCGATGGACTCGTAGACCCCGCGGTCGGCCCAGCCCAGGTTCCACACGGCCCCGGTACCGGACCGGCCGAGCCAGAAGGCCGCCATCAGCGCGAGCCCGCCGGACACGGCCGTCACGGCGAACACCGTCAGCTTCGACAGCAGCCAGCGCGCGGGCGAAACCGACTGGGTCCAGGCGAGCTTGTGGGTGCCCGACTCCATCTCGCGGGCGATGACCGGGCCCGCGACGAAGGCGCCGATCAGGACGGGGATCAGGAGCATCCCCTGGGAGTACTGCTTCATGAACGTGTACAGCAGATCCTGGGCGCTGGTGAAGCCGAGGAACGTGTCGCAGGTGCCGTTGGAGGTGCAGGCGCCGGTGGGCTCGGGATAGGCGTGGGTCGCCCACCGCAGATAGCCCGTCGCCACGGCCGCGAAGACGACGAGGCCGAGCCCCGTCCACAGCGCGCCGCGGTGCAGCCGGACGTCCGTCCAGTGCTGACCCCGGAGAAGCGGAGTGCTCATACCGTCACCTCGCGCTCGGCGGGCGCCGTGCTCGGCGTCAGCAGTGTCGGCGCCTCGGGGGAGCGCAGATGGGCCAGCAACAGTTCCTCCAGGGACGGCTCCTCGACGTCCCAGCCGTCGCCGACCGGGCCGTCCGGCCGGATCAGCGCGGCCAGGCCACGGCCGGTCGCGCGGGATTCGACGACGGTGTGCGGGGCCAGGTCCTCGACCGGGCGGCGCCCGGTGACCAGGGCGTGTGCGGAGACGAGGTCGTCGATGCCGCCGCCGAGCCTGACCCGGCCGCCGGAGACGAGGAGCAAGTGGTCGCAGGCGTCGGCCAGTTCACCCACGATGTGCGAGGACATGACCACGGTGGTGCCGTGCTCGGCGGCCTGCGCCATCAGCGTCCCCATCAGCTGGTGGCGGGCGAGCGGGTCGAGGTCGGCCATCGGCTCGTCAAGGAGCAGGAGTTCGGCCCGCTTGCCGAGCGCGAGCGCGAGGGCGACCCGGGTGCGCTGGCCGCCGGAGAGCGTGCGCACGCGCAGCTTCGGGTCCAACCCTCCTTCGCGTACGACACGTTCGGCGACGGCGGCGTCCCAGCGCCCGGCGTTCAGCTCGGCGCCGAGCCGCAGGGTGTCGGCGATGCTGAGCTGCGGATAGAGCGGCTTGTCCTGGGCGACGTACGCGATGTGCTCGCGCGCGGCGGCCGGGTCGGTGCCGAGCACGGTGAGCGTGCCCTCGGTTGGCCGAAGGAGCCCGGCCGCGAGGGTGAGCAGCGTCGACTTGCCCGCGCCGTTGGGCCCCACGACCGCGCAGATCCGTCCGGCGGGCAGCCGGAAGGAGCAGTCGCGCAGGGCATGGCCCCGCCGCCCATAGCTCTTGGCAAGCGCGGCCGCCTCGATGGCGGTGTCGGTCATGCGTGGCCCCCCTTGGTCACGTGCTGCTCTGAGTGCGCGGAGCCCTCTGAGTCCTCTGAGTCCTCTGAGCGCTCCGACTGCGTGAACTGCTCTTCCAGCACGGCGCTGAACAGCGCCGCTACGTCGTCCCTCTCCAGACCGGATGCGCGGGCACGTGCGGCCCACTGGCTCAGCTCGCCGCGCAACGGGGAGTCGGTGGGCGTGGAGCCCAGTGACTTCCGTACGAAGGTGCCGAGCCCGCGGCGGGCCTCGACCAGGCCCTCGCGTTCCAGTTCGCGGTAGGCCTTCAGGACCGTGTTCGGGTTGATGGCCGTCGCCTCGACGACCTCACGGGCCGTGGGCAGCTTGTCGCCCGGCTCCAACAGGCCCAGGCGCAGGGCCTGTTGGGTCTGCTGGACGATCTGGAGATAGGTGGCGACGCCGCTGCGCCGGTCGATACGGAACTCGACCATGCCCTTGCACCACCCTTTCACTAATTGAGTAGTGAAAGGGTGGTGCAAGACGGCGGTTACGTCAAGAGGCAGGTGATCTTGTAACGTCTGCGGCTCAGCATTGACGTGAACACGCATGGAAAGTCGGGGGACTTACCTTGTCCAATTCATCCTTCAGCCGCCTGTCGCCCGTGATGAAGGCGGTGACCCTGCTCGTCGCCGCGATCATCGCGGGGGTCTGGTGGTACAGCAGCCGCGGCAACACCACGGGCCCCGACAGCGAGGCCGCCAAGGCGCCCGCGGTCGCCGAGGTCGGTGACTGCGTACAGAACAAGGGGTCCGACGGCAGCCCCGACATGGAGGTCATCGGCTGCTCGAACGCCAAGGCCGAGTACAAGGTCGCGAGCAAGTTCGAGTCCGAGTGCAAGCCGGGCCAGTCCCAGTACCAGGAGACTCGGCGCGGGCGGGTGCAGTTCGAGATGTGCCTGGAGCCGGTGGCCCCGAAGTAGCGTGACCGGATGGCAGGAAGGCCGCGCCTTCCTGCCGTCCGCCCGGACTTGTCCGGCTGCGGGTGCGTAGTGGTTGATCGCGCAGTTCCCCGCGCCCCTTAAGGGGCTTAAGACTCCGTGCGGTACATCAGGTCCGTCTCGTGCGTGACGAACCCGAGCCGTTCGTAGACGCTCACCGCCGCCTTGTTGTCCGCGTCCACGTACAGCATCGCCGTCGGAAGACCCGCCCCCGCCAGGTGGTTCAGGCCGATCGTGGTCAGCGCCTTGCCGAGGCCGCCGCCCTGCGCGCCGGACCGCACCCCGAGGACGTACACCTCACCGAGGCCCTCCTCCGCGTGCACCTTGGTCCAGTGGAAGCCGATCAGTTCGCCGTCCTTCTCGGCCAGGAAGAAGCCCGCCGGGTCGAACCACGGCTCGGCCTTGCGGTCGTCCAGGTCGCGCTGGGTGAGGGAGCCCTGCTCGGGGTGGTGGGCGAAGGCGTCGGCGTTCACCGCGAGCCAGGCCGCGTCGTCCCGGCCGGGGACGAAGGGGCGTACGGAGACGCCATCGGGGAGGACGGGATCGGGCAGGTCCAGGTCGCCCAACGAGCGCCGCATCTGGCGCAGTTCGCGGAAGAGGGTGAGTCCGAGCACCTGCGCGAGGTGCCGCGCCGCCGAGTGCCCGCCGTGCGCCCAGATCCGCAGCCGCCTGCCGGACTCGGCGAGC
>NZ_BAAAUG010000186.1:0-12993 GCF_039533825.1 Streptomyces rectiviolaceus | reverse complement strand
CGCGTGGGCACGGAGGCCGCTGAGGCCCTGTCCGCCGCCCAGGAGGAGGCCGCGAGGCGCCGCCGCGAGGCGGAGGAGACCCTCAGCTCCGCGCGCGGCGAGGCCGACCAGGAGCGCGAGCGGGCCCGCGAGCAGAGCGAGGAGCTCCTCGCCAACGCCCGCAAGCGCGTCGACGAGGCCCAGGCCGAGGCCGTCCGCCTCGTCGAGGAGGCCGACCGCAGGGCGACCGAGATGGTCTCCAGCGCCGAGCAGACCGCGCAGTCCGTACGGGATTCCGTGGCGGGCCTGCACGAGACGGCGCAGGAAGAGGTCGCGGGCCTGCGCAGCGCCGCGGAGCACGCGGCGGAGCGCACCAGGACCGAGGCGCAGGAGGAGGCGGACCGCGTCCGCGCCGACGCGTACGCCGAGCGGGAGCGCGCCACCGAGGACGCGGGCCGCACCCGGCGCGAGGCGAACGAAGAGGCCGAGGCCGCCAAGTCGCTTGCCGAGCGCACGGTTTCGGAGGCCATCGCGGAGGCCGAGCGGCTGCGCTCGGACGCTTCCGAGCACGCCCAGCGCTCGCGTACGGAGGCCTCGGACGCGATCGCGTCGGCCGAGCAGGACGCGTCCCGCACGCGCGCCGACGCCCGCGAGGACGCCAACCGCATCCGCAGCGACGCGGCGGGCCAGGCCGACCAGTTGATCGGCGAGGCGCGCAGCGAGGCGGAGCGGCTGCAGTCCGAGACGAACACCGAGGCCGAGCGGGTGCGCGCGGAGTCGGTGGCCAAGGCCGAGAAACTCATCTCGGACGCGACGGGCGACGCCGAGCGGCTTCGCGCGGACGCCGCCGAGACGGTCGGCTCCGCCCAGCAGCACGCCGAACGCATCCGGTCCGACGCCGAGCGCGTCAAGGCGGAGGCGGCGGCCGAGGCCGAGCGGCTCACCTCGCAGGCGCGGGACGAGGCCGAACGCACCCTGGACGAGGCGCGCCAGGCGGCCAACAAGCGCCGCTCCGAAGCGGCCGAGCAGGTCGACACGCTCATCTCGGAGACCGCGGCCGAGGCCGAGAAGCTGACGAAGGACGCCCAGGAGAAGGCGCTCAAGGCCACCACGGAAGCGGAGGCGCAGGCCGACACGATGGTCGGCGCCGCCCGCACGGAGGCCGACCGTCTCGTCGCCGAGGCGACGGTCGAGGGCAACTCCCGGGTGGAGAAGGCCCGTACGGACGCGGACGAACTGCTCGTCGGCGCCCGCAGGGACGCGACGGCCATAAGGGAGCGCTCCGAGGAGCAGCGCGACCGCCTCACCTCCGAGATCGAGGAGCTGCACGAGCGTGCGCGCCGCGAGTCCGCCGAGGCGATGAAGACTGCCGGTGAACGCTGCGACGCCCTGGTGAAGGCCGCGCAGGAGCAGCTCGCCGAGGCCGAGGCGAAGGCCAAGGAGCTGGTGTCGGACGCGAATTCCGAGGCCGGCAAGGTGCGGATCTCGGCCGTGAAGCGTGCCGAGGCGCTCCTCAAGGAGGCCGAGACCAAGGTCGCCGGTCTGGTGCGCGAGGCCGAGCAGGTCAAGGCTGAGGCGCAGGCCGAGGCGGAGCGCACGGTTGACGAGGGCAAGCGCGAGCTCGAAGTCCTCGTCCGGCGCCGTGAGGACATCAACGCCGAGATTTCCCGTGTCCAGGACGTGCTGGAGGCGTTGGAGTCTTTTGAGGCCCCACCGATCCCCGGGCCGAAGGACGGTGGCGTCAAGGCCGGTGCCGCGGCGGGGTCAACTCGATCGGGTGGCAAGCCGTCTGAGGGCTAGCCAAAGAACATCTCGCGTGCTTTGTAAGGACCTTCAGCACTGTCGCTGGCAAGTGCTCTGGCGGTTAGCCACTCAAAAGGGGTGTCATTCTCCAGATCAAACGGGCATCTGCTCGATGACACGCCGCTTGGACCCCTAGGATTCCCTCTATCACCTCACCGGTCTCATTCGACAGGAACCCCATGAGCGACACTTCCCCCTACGGCTTCGAGCTTGTGCGGCGTGGGTACGACCGCGCTCAGGTGGACGAACGTATCTCCAAGCTCGTCTCCGACCGTGACAGCGCTCTTGCTCGTATCACTGCTCTGGAAAAGCGCATTGAGGAGCTGCACCTCGAGACGCAGAACGCGCAGGCGCAGGTAGCCGACGCCGAACCGTCGTACGCGGGCCTCGGCGCCCGTGTCGAGAAGATCCTCCGCCTCGCCGAGGAGGAGGCGAAGGACCTGCGCGAGGAGGCCCGTCGCGCAGCCGAGCAGCACCGCGAGCTCGCCGAGTCGGCGGCCCAGCAGGTGCGCAACGACGCCGAGTCGTTCGCGGCCGAGCGCAAGGCCAAGGCGGAGGACGAGGGCGTCCGGATCGTCGAGAAGGCCAAGGGCGAGGCGGGCACGCTGCGCAGCGAGGCTCAGAAGGACGCCCAGCAGAAGCGCGAGGAGGCGGACGCCCTCTTCGAGGAGACCCGCGCCAAGGCCGCCCAGGCCGCGGCCGACTTCGAGACGAACCTCGCCAAGCGCCGCGAGCAGTCGGAGCGTGACCTGGCCTCGCGTCAGGCCAAGGCGGAGAAGCGCCTCGCGGAGATCGAGCACCGCGCCGAGCAGCTCCGCCTGGAGGCCGAGAAGCTCCGCACGGACGCCGAGCGTCGCGCCCGTCAGACGGTGGAGACGGCCCAGCGTCAGGCCGAGGACATCGTCGCCGACGCCAACGCCAAGGCCGACCGGATCCGTTCGGAGTCGGAGCGCGAGCTCGCGGCCCTGACGAACCGTCGCGACAGCATCAACGCGCAGCTCACCAACGTGCGCGAGATGCTGGCCACGCTCACCGGTGCGGCCGTAGCCGCGGCGGGTACGCCTGCCGAGGATGAGCCGGTCAGCCGTGGGGTGCCTGCTCAGCAGACGCGATAAGGCCGTTGGGACACTGCGGACCGGTTGTGGCTGGTCGCGCAGTTCGCCGCGCCTCTGACGGGGCCCTCTGCCAAGTGGCAGGGGGCTCTGTCCCGTTTTAGCGTTGCCGCATGATCGAGCTCGAGGGGCTGACCAAGCGGTACGGCGAGAAGCTGGCCGTCAACAACCTCACCTTCACCGTGCATCCGGGCATCGTCACCGGCTTCCTCGGGCCGAACGGCGCGGGCAAGTCCACGACGATGCGGATGATGCTCGGGCTCGACAACCCCACGGCGGGGGACACGCGGATCGACGGCAAGCGTTACGCGCAGCTGAAGGATCCGCTCAAGTACATCGGCGCGCTGCTCGACGCCAAGGCCATGCACGGCGGGCGCAGCGCCTTCAACCACCTCCTGTGCCTCGCGCAGAGCAACGGCATCCCGCGCGCCCGCGTCCACGAGGTCCTCGACACCGTGGGTCTGACGCAGGTCGCCAAGAAGAAGGCCAAGGGCTTCTCGCTCGGCATGGGCCAGCGGCTCGGCATCGCGGGCGCGCTCCTTGGCGACCCCGAGATCCTGATGTTCGACGAGCCGGTCAACGGGCTCGACCCCGAGGGCATCCACTGGATCCGCAACCTGATGAAGTCCCTCGCCTCGCAGGGCCGTACGGTCTTCGTCTCCTCCCACCTGATGAGTGAAATGGCGCTGACCGCCGACCACCTCGTCGTCATCGGGCAGGGGCGGCTCCTCGCCGACACCTCCATGGCGGACTTCATCCACCAGAACTCGCGCTCGTACGTCAGGCTGCGTTCCCCGCAGCGCGAGCGCCTCCTCGACGTGCTGCACCAAGAGGGCGTCACCGCCGTCGAGGCGGGCAACGGCACCTTCGAGGTCGACGGCACCGCCGCGGAGGACCTCGGCGAACTCGCCGCCCGCCATCAGCTCGTACTCCATGAACTGAGCCCTCAGCGGGCCTCGCTGGAAGAGGCCTTCATGCAGCTCACCGCGGAGTCGGTGGAGTATCACGCGCACGCCGACCACCAGGGCCCCGGCGCCGCCCCGCCACCCCCCGGGCAGGCCGCGGGCTGGGGCGAGAGCTGGCAGCAGCAGAAGAAGGGGTCCTGAGCGATGGCCGCGACGCGGGTACTGAAGTCGGAGTGGACCAAGATCCGCTCGGTCTCGTCGACCGTGTGGACGCTGGGTCTCGCCCTGGTCGTCACGGTCGGGCTCGGCCTGCTGATCAGCATTCTGGCGAAGAACGACTACGACAGCCTCAACGCCCAGGACCGCAGGGTCTTCGACCCGACCTACACCAGCTTCGCCGGCATGAGCCTCGGTCAGCTCGCGATGATCGTCTTCGGTGTGCTCGTCGTGTCGAACGAGTACAGCACCGGCATGATCCGCACCTCGCTCTCCGCGGTCCCGCAGCGCGCGACCTTCATGGCGAGCAAGGTCGTGGTCGCCACCCTGCTCTGCCTGGTGGTGGGCCTCGTCACGAGCTTCATCTCGTTCTTCGTGGGGCAGGCGATGCTCGGCGAGCACAAGGCCGTGATCGGCGATCCGGGTGTGCTGCGGGCGGTGATCGGCGGCGGGCTCTACATGACCCTCATCGCGATGTTCTCGATGGGCGTCGCGACCATGCTGCGCAGTCCTATGCTGTCGCTCGGCATCCTGATGCCGTTCTTCTTCCTGATCTCCAGCATCCTGGGAAACGTCTCGGCGACGAAGAAGATCGGCCGCTTCCTCCCCGACCAGGCGGGAAGCAAGATCATGCAGGTGAAGACGCCGCTGGACGACGACACCCCGTACGGACCCTGGGGCGGGCTCGCGATCATGGTGGTGTGGGTCGTGGTGGCACTGATCGGCGGCTATGCGCTGCTGAAGAAGCGGGACGCGTGACACTTCGCCGTCAGAGCCCCGCGCAGGGGGCGTGATGACGGAGGACCGGAGCCTGGCCGCGCTCGGGCTCGATGTCGTGCCCGCTTTGCAGCCACTGACCTACCCGGGGCGGCCGGTCCCCGGTCCCTCGCTCCTGACCGGCGACGAGCTCCTCCCCCTCGGGGTACGTCCGCTGCCGCTGGGGCAGTGGCACGTGGCGGGGCGGGCACTCGACGAGGTGCTGGGAGAGCGGGGGCAGACGCCCCTCAGCGGGCGGCAGCCCGTCATCGCCGTCGGGTCGAACGCCTCGCCCGCGCAGGTCGCGTACAAGCTGATCCGGCGCTCCATCCCCGCCACCGTGCCGATGGTCCCGGTGCGGGTGAGCGGGATCGCCGTGGGCTGCTCGGCGCACATCGGGCGGGTCGGTTACGTGGCGGCGGCCCCTTACCTCGATCCGGCGGTCGAAACCACCCTCGTCGTGAGCTGGCTTGATCAGGACCAGTTCCGGGCGGTCGACGAGACGGAGTTCCCCAACTACCGGCGGGCGCTGATCCCGGGCGGTGACTTCGCTCTGGTCATGCCCTCCGGGGAGGAGCTCGACCGCGCCTCCCTCTACGTCAGCTCGTACGGGGTCCTCGTCGATCCGGTCACCGGGCTTCCGCGCCCCGGTGGCGGCGACCAGGCGGCGCTGCTCGCCTCGCTCATCGGGGGTTCGCCCGCGTTGCGCCGGCTGCTCGGACCCGGTCCCGGCGACTGGGTGCGGAAGGCCGCCGCGGACCGTACGCTGCGTGAGCTCGCCGCGCGGGCCTTTGCCGACGCGGGCTGGGCGCTGGCGCAGCCGGGCTTCCCATGACGGGAGAGTTTTACTCGCTCTTGGCTGGAACCGTCAGCTCCCCGATATCCTCCTAACCCTTACGGGGGCGTGTGCCCCGACGTCCTGAACCATTCGATGGGTGCGGAGAATGATCGAGGCAGTCGGCCTGACGAAGCGCTACGGCGCCAAGACAGCCGTGTACAACCTTTCCTTTCAGGTGCGACCCGGCACGGTCACCGGCTTCCTGGGCCCGAACGGCTCCGGCAAGTCGACGACCATGCGCATGATCCTCGGGCTCGACCAACCCACCACGGGCCAGGTGACGATCGGCGGCTACCCGTACCGCAAGCTCCCCAACGCCCCCCGCCAGGTCGGCGCGCTGCTCGATGCCAAGGCGGTGCACGGCGGCAGGCACGCCCGCAACCACCTCCTGTGCCTCGCGCAGCTCTCCGGCATCCCGGCCCGCCGGGTGGACGAGGTGCTCGGCGTCGTGGGCCTCCAGGAGGTGGCCAAGAAGCGCTCCAAGGGCTTCTCGCTCGGCATGGGCCAGCGCCTGGGCATCGCCGCCGCCCTGCTCGGCGACCCGCAGGTGCTGCTCTTCGACGAGCCCGTCAACGGCCTCGACCCCGAGGGCATCCTCTGGGTGAGGAACCTGATGAAGTCCCTTGCCGCCGAGGGGCGCACGGTCTTCGTCTCCTCGCACCTGATGAGCGAGATGGCACTCACCGCCGAGCACCTGATCGTGATCGGCCGCGGGCAGATGCTCGCGGACATGAGCGTCAAGGACTTCATCTCGCACAACTCCGCCGACTTCGCCCGGGTGCGTGTGCCGGAGGGCGACGTGCAGCAGCGCGAGAAGCTGTCGGCCGCGCTGAGCGAGGCCGGGGGCCAGGTCATGCCCGAGCAGGACGGCGCGCTGCGCGTGACCGGCCTTCCGCTCCCCCGCATCAGCGACCTCGCGCACGGCGCGGACGTCCGCGTGTGGGAGCTCTCCCCGCACCAGGCCTCGCTGGAAGAGGCGTACATGCGGATGACGCAGGGCGCCGTCGACTACCGCTCGACGGTCGACCAGCGCGCGGGCCTGCAGCAGCAGCTGCCGCCGGGTGCGATGCCGCAGCCGCCGATGCCGGTGCCCGGACAGGGCCAGCCCGGGTGGTACGCACCGCCGCCGCCCCAGCAGGGCGGCCAGCCGTTCGCGATGCCGCAGGGCGCCCCTCAGGGCCCTCCTCAGGGCACCCCGAACCCGTACGCGGCCGCCCCCGCACCTGAGATGACCAAGAGCGCCAACGACAACGAGGATGCCCGATGACCACGCCTCCGACTCCGCAGCCGCAGGCGCAGCCCCAGCAGGCGTACGCACAGGCCGGCGCCCCCATGCCACAGGGCGCCCCGATGCCGCACGGCGCCCCGATGGCTCCCCCGCCGGCCGCCCCCGCCCCGCCCTCCGCCTGGCAGCAGGCGATGAGCAACGCCTACACCTCGCCGATCCCGGTCAAGAAGACCCACCTCGGCAACGCCCTCGCGTCCGAGTGGACGAAGATCAAGTCGGTCCGCTCGACGATGTGGACCCTCGGCGTCTTCCTGCTCCTGGTCGTCGGCATCGGCCTGCTGGTGGCGGCGCAGACGCAGGACCGTGACTACGCGGACGTGCCGTTCACGATCCCGGCGTTCTTCGGTCTCGTGCTCGGCCAGATCTGCCTGATCACGCTCGGCGTCCTGGTGACGTCGTCCGAGTACGGCACGGGCATGATCCGTACGACGTTCACGGCGTCGCCGCAGCGCTATCGCGTGCTCGCCGCCAAGATCCTGATCTTCTTCGTGATCGCCTTCGTCGTCTCGGCGGGCTCCATCCTGCTTGTGGGCCTGATGACGTCGGGGATGCACAGCGGCCCCGAGGCCGGCGACGTCGACTGGTCGGGCACGGTCCTCAAGGGCGGGCTCTACGTCTCGCTCCTGGGCGTCCTGGCGCTCGCCGCGGGTTCGATGCTGCGCCACTCGGCGGGCGCGATCACCGCGATGCTCGGCGTGGTCCTGGTGCCCGCGATCCTGCCCGTGTTCCTGATGATCTCCGAGGGCACGCGTCCCCTCGGCGAGAAGATGATGGACTACAACGCCATCAATTCGCTCGCCAAGATCTTCGAGATGGACGGGACGGGCGGCGGCACCTCGCAGCTGCTGCTGCTCGTCGGCCTGACGGCGGCCGCGATCGTCGGCGCCTTCGCCCTCCTGGAGAAGCGCGACGTGTAGCCGTCAGTACCTCGGCGCGTTACGGGACCGCTGCACCCGCGTGGTGCGGCGGTCCTTCGCGTTCCAGCAGGCCTTGTGCCAGTGTCTGCGCTCGTCGACACCCGAGTGTTCGGGCCAGGCCACCACATGCGCGACACCGGACGGGATCTCCTGGTCGCAGCCGGGGCAGCGGTAGCTCTTGCCGGCCGCGCTCGCGCCCGCGACATGGCGCAGGCTCCACTGCTCGCCCCGCCAGCTCTCGGTGGACTGGAAGCCGCCGTAGCGGCCCGCGGGTCCCCCGTCCGCGCGCGGACTGTATTCTCCGGCGCCCTTCGGGCGGTTACGACGCGGGGACACGGGACACCTCACGGGATGTACGGGGGCCAAGGGTGTGACCAGCCTACGCGGCGCGCTCAGGGGTAGCCGTCCCTCACCGACCCCCACAGATCCCCCCTGCATTTCGCAGAAAATCCGTCAATCCTCATGCCAAGCCGTGCCTTTGGCACGTGTCACGCGTTGTTGCCAGTAGGGGGAGTGCCTGCGTCGGCGCCAAGGAGGCAGGAAGTGCCATGCGTGTAGGTAGTTTTGTTCTGGCCGCCCAGTTCCCGGGACAGGGGCAGGGGGAGGCTCTGCACCGTGCGGTGCGGTCCGCCGAGGTGGCCGAGGAGGCGGGTCTGGACTCGGTCTGGCTCGCCGAACACCATTTCGTGCCGTACGGCACGTGTCCGTCCGCCGTGACCCTCGCCGCGCTCCTTCTGGGGCGTACGCGGCACATCCGCGTCGGCACCGCCGTGAGCGTCCTTCCGACCGTCCATCCCGTCGCCCTGGGCGAGCAGGCGGCCCTGCTGCACCTGACGTCCGGCGGGCGCTTCTCGCTGGGCGTGGGGCGCGGCGGGCCGTGGGTGGACCTGGAGGTCTTCGGGTCCGGTCTCGACGCGTACGAGAAGGGCTTCCCGGAATCCCTCGACCTGCTGCTGCGGTGGCTGAGCGAGCCCCGGGTCGCGAGCGACGCGGACCGGTTCCCCTTCCGCGAGGTCGCCGTGGTGCCACGGCCGCAGGAGGCGCTGACCGGCTCGGACGGGGACGCCGATGAGGCGTCAGGCGGCCCGGAGGTGATCGTCGCCTGCACCTCGCCGTCCAGCGTGCGGCTCGCGGCGGAGCGCGGTCTGCCGATGCTGCTCGGCATGCATGTCGGCGACGAGGAGAAGGCCGAAATGGTGGCGTTGTGGCGGAGGCACGCGCGCGCCGCGGGGCGTACGCCGGAGGAGGTCCACCAGGCGCCGCACGTCTCCGCCGGGGTCGCCCAGATCGCGGACCGGCGCCTGGACGCGACAGAGACGCTGCAGAAGGCGATGCCGGGGTGGCTCAAGCAGGGACTGGACGCGCATGTCACGGTCGACGGCCGCGCGCGGGCGATGCGGGACCCGCTCGCGTACACCGAACTGCTCTGCGGACTGCATCCGGTGGGCACCCCTCAGCTGTGCGCGGACCGGATCTCGGCGACCTCGGAGCGCACGGGGATCACCCGCTTCGCGCTGCTTGTCGAGGGCTCGGGCGATCTGGCGACGACGGAGGAGAACGTCCGAAGGCTGGGCGCCGAAGTGCTGCCCCAGCTCGGCTGAGCCGCTGGGGCGGGGAGCTGCCGCTCCGGTACTAGAACACCTCCCGCGTACGGAGCGGCAGCAAAAGGCGTCAGCAGTCCCGCAGTTCGGGCGACTGGTTGAGCAGCTGCCCCCGGATCGAGGTGAACCGGGCGAGCCTGTCGTCCACGGATGCATCGAGCGGGAACACCGCCACACGGTGGCAGTTCTGGAATGCGAGCCGCACTCCGAAGTGCCGCTGCAGAGCGCCGCGAATCGCGTCACTCGCGAGCGCCCGCAGGAGCTGGCCGCGCGCCTGCTCGTTGGGTGGCGGCGTCTGGTTGTCGGCGAACTCGCCGCCGTCAACCTTCAGCTGGGCCACCAGGGAGCTGATCATCTCCCATGCGTAAGGCAGGGAGGTCCGGACGCAGTCGACGAATTCCGCTTCATCGACCTCGCCTCGCTCGGCCTGTTCCAACAGTGCCGGTGAGACGTCGAGCGACATGGGTTCTCCTCTCGCACCCCCGGGGAGCGGGGGCTTCCGGACAGGGAAGGAGCCCGCACACGCAGCGTGCATGCACGGCGACCTCCTGCTTATACGGTAAGCACCGGACCCGCGCTGCACCAGGAGATTGGGAACATAACCGGCCAGGATCGAACAGGTTCATCGCTGGAGGAATCGCGCGGAACACCTGGGGTCGAGTAGCGTTGCGCCCCATGCGTCTCGTCATTGCCCGATGCTCCGTGGATTACGCGGGCAGGCTCACAGCCCATCTCCCGTCGGCCCCCCGCCTGATCCTTGTGAAGGCGGACGGCAGTGTCTCGATCCACGCGGACGACCGGGCCTACAAACCCCTCAACTGGATGTCCCCGCCGTGCACCTTGAAGGAGGGGACGGGGGACGACGCGGGTGTCTGGACCGTCGTGAACAAGGCGGGCGAGAAACTCATCATCACGATGGAAGAGATCCTGCACGATTCCTCGCACGAACTGGGCGTCGATCCCGGCCTCATCAAGGACGGCGTGGAAGCACACCTTCAGGAGCTGCTCGCCGACCGGATCGAGACGCTCGGCGAGGGCTACTCACTGATCCGGCGCGAGTACATGACGGCGATCGGCCCGGTGGACATCCTCTGCCGCGACGCCGACGGGCAGACCGTCGCCGTCGAGATCAAGCGGCGCGGCGAGATCGACGGTGTCGAGCAACTCACCCGCTATCTCGAGCTGTTGAACCGCGACCCGCACCTGGCCCCCGTCAAGGGCGTCTTCGCCGCCCAGGAGATCAAGCCGCAGGCCCGCGTGCTCGCCACGGACCGCGGCATCGGCTGCGCCGTCCTCGACTACAACGCAATGCGCGGCATCGAGGACGACAAGCTGCGGCTGTTCTAGGAGTTCCGTCACGCACGAAAGAGGGCCGGGTCCTGTGGACCCGGCCCTCTTTCGCATGCGTGCGTCAGATCGTCGACGCCGAGCCGGACGCGCTGTCGCTCGTCGCCGGGCTGCTCGCGGGGCCGCTCGCCGAGTCCGAGGTGTCCGGGGACGACGGCGGGTCCGGTGTCGGGGTCGTCGGCGGCGGGGTCGTCGGCGGTGGCGTGGTCGGCGGCTTCGTCGTGGGCGGCTTGGTCGTGGGCGGCTTCGTGGTCGGCGGCTTCGTCGTCGGCGGTTTGGTCGTCGGCGGCTTCGTGGTCGGCGGCTTCGACGTGTCGTCGGACGGCTTTCCGGTGTCGCTGGGCTCGTCCGACGGTTCGCCGCTCTCGCTCGGCGTGCCGTCGTCCTCGGTGCCGGGGACGTTGTCCGGGCCGTCGCTGTCCGGGCGGCTCGTCGAGTCCTTCGCCGGCTTGTCGGCGGTCAGACCGTCGTCGTCCTTGTCCTCGCTCGCCGACTGCTCCGTCTTGACCTTGTCGGGCGGGTTGTCGTTGTTGTCGGACGTCGCGCCGAGGGTCACCACCGTGCCGAGCACGGCGGCCAGGAGGGCTCCCGCGCCCGCCGCCACGAGGTTGCGCCGGGTGCCGTTGACGATGGAGCGGCGGGTCGGCGCCGGGCCGCCCGGACCCGCTACGGGCGCGGCCTTGCGGGTGACCAGGGTCTCGGGCTCCGGGGGCGGTGTGGGCAGTGCGAACGCCGCCGGTACGCCACCGGGAGGCGATGCCGACTCCTCGTAGCGCGCGTCGGGCACCTCTTCGCCCGCGGCCGTGCGTCCGCCGGGCAGCACGCCGCCCGAGCGGTCGGCGACCAGGGCAAGTGCCCTGCGGCCCGCGATCATGCCCCGCTTGTCGGCGAGCGCGCCGCGCAGGCCGATGGAGGCCTCAAGCTCGACGCGGGCCCGGTCGAGGTTTCCGCCGCAGAGCGCGAGGATGCCGAGCTCGTGGTGGAAGTACGCCTCTTCGGCGACCTCTCCCGCGGTCCGTGCCGCCTCCTGGCCCGACCGCAGGGCACGCTCCCAGGCGCCCCAGTCGAGCCCTCCCGCGAAGGCCGGGGCGACGGTGCGGGCGAGCAGTACGGCGGCGCTCTCCTCGCTGCTCGTCGGCGCCCCCGAAGCGGGCTGCCCCGCGACAAGGACGCTCAGCGCGGCGAGCACCGCGTCCGCCTCGGCCACGACCCGCTCCGGGCCGACCGACGGGTGCCCTGCCCACCAGGCGTAGTGCTGGGCGGCGCCCTGGGCGCGCTCGGCGGTGTCGTCTGCGTATCCGGACGCCTCAAGCTGCGTACGCACTCCGGCGGCGAGGCGGTAGTGCGAGCCGACCGCCGTGACGAGCGCGGTGGAGACAAGCTCGGCGAGGGCCGCGTCCGCGTGGGTGTCCCCCACGAGGGCGGGCAGGTGCGCCTGGTGCGGCACTTCGCCGCCGAGCGCGACGGCGAACCGCAGTGTGGTGCGCGCCGACGGGCTCAGGCGGGACGCGAGCAGCGCCGCGGGCGCCGCGCCGCCCGCNNNGCCGCGCCGTCCGCGAGCGAGGGCAGCGGCACGTCGTGGCCCTCGGCGCCGAAGGGCGCGTCGACCGGGGCGTCGGTGAAGTAGCCGTACTCGTCGAAGGCGTTCGGGTCGGCGCGCAGCTGGTCGCGCTGGCGCAGCAGGGCGCCCGCCTGGACGAAGCGCAGGGGAAGACCCTCCGACTCGAACCACAGGTCGCCCGCCCAGCCCGCCTCGTCGTCGTTGAGGACGCGGCCGACGGCTCGCTCCAGGAGTTCGAGGCCGCCGCTGCGGCCGAGGCCGCCGAGGAAGACCTCTTCGAGGTGCGAATCGGGTGACGGCGCCGCGACGTCGGGGGTCGCGGAGATCAGGAAGGCGCACTCGGGTGTGGCGTCGAGCAGTTCCTCGAGGGCGGCCGCGCCGAACTCCAGGTCGTCCAGGACGACGACCGCGCCGATCTCGTGGACGAGTTCGAGCAGCAGGGCGCGGTCGGGGCGGTGCAGCGGGGCGTTGTAGACCACGCCGAAGAGGTCCTGGAGCAGGTCGCCGGGCGTCTTGTGGTACCCGGAGAGCCGGACGACGCCGTCCGGTGCGAGGTCCGCGCAGTCCTCCGCGACGGCGTTCAGGAGCGATGTGCGCCCCGAGCCCGCGGGTCCGGTGAGCCGCACCGAGCGCCCGCGTGCGAGCAGGCGCACGAGCCGCTCGCGCTCCT
>NZ_BAAAUG010000185.1:0-1587 GCF_039533825.1 Streptomyces rectiviolaceus | reverse complement strand
CCACGAGGAGGCCGCCACCCCGTCGGTGCCGCGCCCCGCGGACGGCGCCCTGTCGGCACCCGCGCTGCGCCGGGCCGCCGCCGAGTTCATCCGCCTCCACCACGGCGAGACCTGCCGCGGTGACCCCGCGCCACGGATCGCCGAGGTGTTCGCCGAGATCGCGGAGACGGGGACCTACCGCCACACCCACGAGGAGCTCGTCTTCGGCGCCCGGCTCGCCTGGCGCAACGCCGCCCGCTGCATCGGACGCCTCTACTGGCGCTCCCTGCGCGTCCTGGACCGCAGGGAGCTGACCACCGCCGAGGATGTCGCCGCCGCGTCGGCGGATCATCTGCGGGAGGCCGTCGGCGGCGGGCGGCGGATCAGGCCCCTCATCACCGTCTTCGCGCCCGACGCTCCCGGCCGTCCGGGGCCCCGTATCTGGAACGAGCAGCTCATCCGGTACGCCGGTTACCCGGGCCCCGGCGGACGCGTCGTCGGCGACCCGCGCAACGTCGGGATCACCGCGTTCGCGCGCGGCCTCGGCTGGCCGGGCGGCCCCGGCACCCCCTTCGACGTACTGCCCCTGGTGATCCAGGGGACCGACGACAAGCCCCGCTGGTTCCGGCTGCCGCCGGACGCCGTGCTCGAAGTCCCGATCGAGCACCCCGAGTTCGCCTGGTGGGCGGGGCTCGAACTGCGCTGGCACGCCGTGCCCGCGCTGGCCTGCATGTGCCTGGAGATCGGGGGCGTCTGCTACCCCGCCGCACCCTTCAACGGCTGGTACATGGGCACCGAGATCGGGGCCCGCAACCTCGCCGACAGCGACCGCTACGACCTGCTGCCGCGCGTCGCCGAACGGCTCGGGCTCGATACGGCGAGCGACCGTTCGCTCTGGAAGGACCGCGCCCTCGTGGAGCTCAACCGGGCGGTGCTGCACTCCTTCGACCGGGCCGGTGTCACCATGAGCGACCACCACACCGAGTCCCGGCGCTTCCTGACCCACCTGGGCCGCGAGGAGAGCAAGGGGCGCACGGTCGGCGCCGACTGGTCCTGGATCGTGCCGCCGCTGTCCGGCAGCACGACCCCCGTCTTCCACCGCACGTACGACACCGTGGAGCGGCACCCGGCCTATGTCCACCACCCGGCGGCACTCGCCAGGACGCGCGGCGAGAGCAGCGAAGCCTTGGTCTAGACCGACTGCTAGCGTCTGCCGCACGAGTGCCCCCTGGACGCGGTGCTCGGTCGAGAGTCGAGAGGGGAACGCAGTGGCCGGCAGGCACGGAGACAGTCAACGGGCGTACATCGGGTCCTTCACCGCGGCGGGCGGCGCCGGGATCCTCACCGCCGCCGTCGACGCGGACAGCGGTGCGCTGACCGTTCTCGGCGCCACGGACACGGTCGCCGACCCCTCGTACCTCGCCCTTTCGGCCGCGGGCGACACGCTCTACGCCGTCAGCGAGACCGCCGACGGCGCGGTCGCCGCGTACCGCCTGGACGGCGACAAGCCCGAGCAGGCGGGGCGGCCGGTCGCGGTCGGCGGGGCGGCGCCCACCCACCTCGCCCTGCACGCCGGGCACGTCCTCACCGCCAACTACGGCTCCGGCA
>NZ_BAAAUG010000184.1:0-9349 GCF_039533825.1 Streptomyces rectiviolaceus | reverse complement strand
GAGCTCACCGCCCGCGCCGACGCGCGTCTCGGGCCCCGCCCAGCGGGCGAGCCGCGCGGCGCCGGTGAGCAGCGGCGCGGCGAGCGCGGCCCGCGCGAACGGCGCTTCGGAGTGCAGCAGCACCGGCGGCAGGGTGGCGGGGCTTACGGACATCGGCTGATTCTCCTCCGAAGGATGGGGCGTCCCCTGCTCGAGCGAGGTCGAGTGCCCGGGGAAAGGTCTGCTGGGGCTGAAGCCTAGACGGATTTGGCCCCATGCCGCCCGGTTCATGTCCCTGTCAGAAGACATACACGGTGAGAACACCCGCCGAACCTTGACAACTCCCCTGGCCACACAAGAGATTGACGCGCGTAGAGCGCTGGGCGCCCGCCGGTCCTCCCTCTGGCTTTCACCCGCTCTCACCGGCTCGCCCTGGCTCTCACCCGCTCCATACGACCTCACCCTCATCCGGAGTCACTCCATGCCGCTCATATCCCGTGCCACCCGGTCCCGTGCCACCCGGCCCACCGTGAGATCCGCCGCCGTCGCCACCGTCGTGGCGACCGCCCTGGCGGCCGGTCTGCTCGCCGCGAGTTCCTCGTCCGCGTCCGCCGCCGAGGTCCGCGTCCACGACATCCAGGGCACCACCCGCCTCTCGCCCCTCGCCGGGCAGCAGGTCACGGACGTGACGGGCATCGTGACCGGCGTCCGCTCGTACGGCTCGAAGGGCTTTTGGATCCAGGACCCGAAGGCCGACGCCGACCCCGCGACCAGCGAGGGCGTCTTCGTCTACACCGGCTCTGCCGCCCTGACCGTGAAGGCCGGTGACGCGGTCCGTGTCTCGGGGACTGTCGGCGAGTACGTTCCCGGCGGCGAGTCGTCCGGCAACCAGTCCCTGACCCAGCTCACCAAGCCGACGGTGACGGTCCAGTCGTCCGGCAACGCGCTGCCCGCGCCGGTCACGGTGAACGCCAAGGCGGTGCCTTCCGCGTACGCGCCCGACGGCGACCCCGGAGACGGCGGCAGCATCAACGCACTCCCGCTGAAGCCCCGCTCGTACGCCCTCGACCTCTACGAGTCCCTGGAGGGCATGAACGTACGCGTCGGCACCTCGCGCGTGGTCGGCGCCACGGATCCGTACTCGGAGCTGTGGATCACCGTGAAGCCGCACGAGAACCCGGACCGGCGCGGCGGCACGGTGTACGGGTCCTACGACGACCAGAACACCGGGCGCCTGCAGGTCCAGCAGCTGGCTCCGATCTCCGAGCGGCCCTTCCCTAAGGCGAACGTCGGCGACGCGCTGTCCGGCGGCGCCGAAGGTCCCCTGGACTTCAACCAGTTCGGTGGATACACCCTGGTGGCGCGGACGCTCGGCGAAGTCAAGGACAAGGGTCTCGTACGGGAGAAGACGCGGCGGCAGACCAAGGGCGAGCTCGCCGTCGCGACGTACAACGTCGAGAACCTCGACCCCGGTGACCCGCAGACGAAGTTCGACGCGCTGGCGGGGGCTGTCGTCTCGAACCTGGCATCGCCCGACATCCTCGCCCTGGAGGAGATCCAGGACGACAACGGCGCGAAGAACGACGGGACCGTCTCGGCGGAGGCGACCCTGAAGAAGTTCGCGGACGCGATCGTCGCAGCCGGTGGACCCCGGTACGAGTGGCGATCCATCGCCCCGCAGAACAACAAGGACGGCGGGGAGCCGGGCGGCAACATCCGCCAGGTGTTCCTCTTCAACCCCGAGCGGGTCTCCTTCACGGACCGGGGCGCCGGTGACGCGACGACGGGCACGGGTGTCGTACGTTCCTCCGGCGGACGCGCCGCGCTGACCCTCTCCCCCGGTCGTATCGACCCCGCGAACACCGCGTGGGCGGACAGCCGCAAGCCGCTGGCCGGTGAGTTCAGCTTCCGGGGGCGGAGTGTCTTCGTGGTCGCCAACCACTTCGGGTCGAAGGGCGGCGACGAGGGTCTGACGTCGCGGCACCAGCCTCCGGTGCGGTCGTCGGAGGCGAAGAGGCTGCGGCAGGCCCAGGCGGTGAATTCCTTCGTGCGGGATGTGCGGAAGGTGCAGAAGGGGGCGGATGTGGTGGTCGTGGGGGACGTGAACGACTTCGAGTTCTCGGCGACGACTGCCGCGCTCGAGGCTGGGGGCGCGCTGAAGTCTGCCGTCAAGTCCCTTCCCCGGTCGGAGCGTTACTCGTACGTGTACCAGGGGAACTCGCAGGTCCTGGACCAGATTCTGACGAGTCCGGGGGTGGGAAGCGGGTTCGCGTACGACAGCGTGCACATCAACGCGGAGTTCGCGGAGCAGAACAGTGATCATGATCCGCAGGTGCTGCGGTTCCGGCCGTAGGGCGGCCTCGCTGTTCTGGCTTCCCGCTCGTTACGCGTAGAGCCTGAGCAGCCAGTCCCGCCAAGCCATTTCGGTGCCCTTGGCGTCCGCCTGCGGTGCGAAGTCGTGGATGCTGATGCTCACCGGGGCGCCGAAGTGGTTGCGGCCGAAGAAGCGGTAGAGGGCGGTGTCCGTGCGCAGGCCGATGAAGTGCCGGCTGCGGAAGTCGACCATCGCGTCCAGGGGTTCGCCGGGGGCGTCCACGCGTACGCGGGCGCCTTCCGACGCGTCGTCGGGGAGGCCTAGGCGGCGGCCCAGTCTGACGAAGGCGTCTGGGGCGGCGGCGGGGGCCGGGGGCGGGGCTGGGGCTGGGGCCGGGGCGTCGAGGCTGGTGAAGGTGACGGGGAGGCCCGTGAAGTACGTCAGGTACTGGCGCAGGGTGTGCAGGTAGAAGTCGGTGTGCCTGCTGGCCCCGTCGTACTGGTTGTTCCAGTCGTCGGTGAGGATGCCGCTGTGTACGTAGCGGACCCATGAGCGGCGGCCGCCGTCGCGGGGCTCGATGGTGCGGTCCAGCTGGTTGAGGGTCTGGCCCGGTGGGAGGCCTTCGGGGTCGTCGACGCGGTCGGTGAGGCGGTGCGGGGGCTCCCAGCGGGTGACGGTGCCGCCGAAGGGGGCGGCGCCGCCTTCGCGGGGTTCGTACTCCGCCATGGGCCACAGCCAGCCGCCGGTGCCGGTGGTGAACGCGTCCCAGACCTCGGCAGGAGAGGCATCGACCTCAAACTCCCGCTCGATCTCAAACTCCTTGCCGGTGGCCATGGCGACTCCTTGGGGGTTCGGGTGGGTGCGGGTGCGGGTGCGGGTGCGGTGCTTGTTCGTCTGTGGGGCGGGGCCGTGCCGGTATGTCCGTCCTCGCTATCGTCCGGTGGCCGCAGGGCTACTTCGGCCCCGGAGCGCCGCGAACCGTGCTCCGGGCAGACATACCGGCACGTCCCCTCGCGCCTCGCTGCCGACTGCGAGCCGCCGTCCCTGTCCCTTCCGGCAATCGAGCGCGCTGCGGGGCAATCGGGCGGGTGGGCGGGAAAGCTCGTTCGTCCAGGGTCGGATGCGGGGTGAACGGGCGGGTGGGCGGGAAAGGTCTGTCCCCCCAGCCCCCCGCAGGGGACCTTCACGGCTCCACCGCCGGAGGCACAGGCGAAGGGTGGAGCGCGACCACCACCCGGTGGTCGCGACCCCCCTCGCCCCCGGCCCCGTACTTGTGGATCAAGGCCCCGACCCCGTCGGTCAACTCCGCCACGAACGCCGCCCGATCCGCCGCCGAGGCAAAGCGGACCTCCCCGTCCAAGGCGTACGTGGCCAGCCCCTGCCGCGCCTTCTCCGCCCCCGTGATCAACGCCCCCACGTCCCGGACCAGCCGCGCGGCCACCGCCAGGAGCCACCGCGCGGAGAGCTGGTCCCGGGCCCGCCCGGGATCGGGCTGGACCGCGCCGAGGGCGGTCGGTGAGATGACGTACGACGCGGCCGATGCCCGCATCAACCGCTCGGTCACGTTCCCCTTGCGCCGCTCCCCCGCCAGCACGACGAGCCCGTGCCGCTCCAGCGCCTTGAGGTGGTAGTTGACCTTCTGCCGGGGCAGCCCGACCCGGCCCGCGAGCATCGCGGCCGAGGCGGGTCCCTGAGCCAGCTCGGCAAGGAGCCTTGCCCTGATGGGGTCGAGCGACGCGGCGGCGGCCGCCGGGTCCTCGATCACGGTGACGTCCAACATGACTCCACCGTCCCACCGACAATTATTTTCGTCCAGGGGAATGTTGTTGTCGGGGGTATGGGGGACACAGAGGCCGGAGTGTGCGGTGGTGGTGGCGGGCGGCGACGGGGGTGACGGCACCCCGTCGCCGCTCAGGCCTAGCGCTCAGCGCTCCGGCTGGAAGCCGTACGCCAAGCTGTACCTGCCCTCCTCCGGCAGCCCCTCCCCGCTCTCCCACTCCTCGTAGCGGATCACCCGCCCGCCGTCCGTCGTCACGTGGAAGTGGACGGAGATCAGGCCCGGCGCCGCCGGCCCGGCGTCGCCCTCGGTGATCACAATCGCCCCGGCCACCCGGCCGTCACCTGCCGCCCGCGCCACCCCGTCCCGCAACCGCGTCTTGTGCAGCCCAAGCCGTTCGATGCCCGGCACGGCCTTGTCGATGTCGGAGTTCCGCTCGTCCCTGCCGTGGGCGAAGAAGTCCTGATACGCCTCGTCGTCCCGCCAGTGCGAGCGGTGCGCAAGCGTCGAGCCGTCCGCACCGGCGTACACGGTGTACGAGAGCAGGCCATCGTGCGGCCACGGGCGGCTCTCCCAGGCCTCGGCGATCGCTTCGGCCGTCGCCCGCTGCCGCTCCGGGGTGCCCGTGCTCCACGTACTGAGGAAGACGAGTCCGCCGTCCGCGCGGGCCGGGTCGGGGAGGGTGGTGGCGTCCGTGCGTGTCTTCATGGCCTGCTCCTTCGGTCAGTGTGTGCGGGTGGCGCTGCGCCCGTCACGCACACACTGCTTCCTCAAGCTCGCTTGAGGTCAAGCCCGTTCGGGCGAGGCCACCGGAGCGAGATCCGGCCGCTTCGCCTCGCGCCCGTCGCCCGAAGAGCGTCCCCTTACGCGTCGCCACACCCACGGGCCCATGAACCCCGCGAACCATGCCGCCTCCGCCGCCACCGTGCGCAGCGTGGACACCGGAGGCGGCGGGGGCAGCAGCGGCCGTACCCAGTCCTCGTGGCCGGGGATGCCCAGCGCGTCCGCCATGCCGGCGGCGATGCGGGCATGGCCCAGCGGGCTCGCGTGCAGGCGGTCGGCGCTCCACAGGCGGGGGTCCGTGGTGACCCTGTGCGGGAACGTGTCCAGGACGACGACGCCGTGGCGGTCCGCCGCCGCGCGGATGCGGGCGTTCAGGTCGAGGACGCGGGGCAGTGCCCTGCGTGCGAGCGGCGAGATCCGCCCGAGGTCCGGGAACGTCACCGTGGCCACGCGCGCGCCCGCCGCGGTCAGCTCGGTGAACATGTCCTCGATGTCGCGGGCCACTTGGGCCGCGTCGAAGCCGGGGCGCACCAGGTCGTTCATGCCAGCCATCACCGTGACCAGGTCGGGGCGCAGCGCCAGGGCCGGGGCCAGTTGCTCCGCCTTGATGCCCGCCGTCAGCCTGCCCCGTACCGCGAGGTTCGCGTATCCGAACTCCGGGTTCCCCTCGGCCAGGATCTCGGCGAGCCGGTCGGCCCAGCCGCGGTGCCCGTGGACGTCGTCGCCGTCTCCGACCCCTTCCGTCTGGCTGTCGCCGATCGCGACATAGCGCGCGTACGCATGCGTCGTCATGGCCAGAGCCTCCCCCTGGAGTCAGGGCACGTCAACGCGGTGGTGACCCGCGCGCCAGACTCCGGCCCATCGCTGGACGAGGGACGACTGTGTGCGACTAGCCTCCCCCTTTCCCCGTCCCTTCCCCCGGCCCTTCTCCCGCCAGACGCGCCAACTCCCCCTGGAACAAGTCGAGTCGAGCCTGTAGCAGCGCCGCCTCCGCGACCAGCTCCGGCACCCCCATGGCCTCGGCAGGCGACCCCGGTACGGACTCGGGGTGCGCTGCGGTGACCGTGAGGCCCTCCCCTGCGCGGCGGGCGAACTCCGCGAGCCGCAGCGACATACGTCTGCCCGCGCAGGCGCCGCACGCCCCCTCGACCACCCGCCACCCCGGCCTGCCCCACCCGGCGTCCACGAGGACCGAGGCCCGCGCGCCGCAGCCGCACGGCCGCACGGTCACCGTGCGCACCCGCTGGCGCGCGTACCGGAAGCCGCGCTCGAAGCGGATGTACGCGCCGAGCACCGTCACCTCCAGCAGCGCCGCCCCGCGGTGCTCGGCGGTGCACAGGAGCGCCTGGGCCGCGGCGCGTTCGTGGACGCAGTGGAAGCCGCAGTCGCAGCGGCGGTGCGGGGCCGTGTGGCGTCGGCCGTAGACGCAGTGGGCCGCGTCGAGCGTGCCGTAGGGCAGGGCCGCGCCCAGGGAGATGCCGGTGAACCCGGCCCTTGCGCCGTCCTGGGACAGCGCAAGGCGGGCGATCTTGTATCCGGTCGGCGGCTCCTTCGGGCGTTCCGCGGGGAGCCGCAGCCTCATCGGATCGCGGGGACCTCGGCCACCGGGGCCTCGGCCGCAGGCTCCTCGGCCGCGGGTGCCGGTTCGGGCTCCGCCGCCGCGCGTTCCACGGCTTCCTGCCGCGGCTGCTCCTGCGGCGCTTCCTCGGCGATCCCGGTGGCGAGTGCTTTGCCCAGCCTCATGACGCCTCCTGTGGCCGACGGCCCTGCGGCCGTCCGTCGACTACCGTCAGGCCCCATGGTGACCCATACGGGGGCGAGTTGGCACTAGGGACCGGCTTCCTCGCGGCGACCTCGTAGCGATCCTGTCGCATATCTCGTAGCAGAATTAAGTGGAGCTTCAGCGTCCTTGTGCCGACACTGCCTCTATGACCTCTCCCTCATCAGCGCCTCCCCCCTTCGGTCGCGCCCTCTGCGCGATGGTCACGCCCTTCACGGACGACGGTCTGCTCGACCTCGACGGCGCGCAGGTGCTCGCCGAACGCCTGGTGGCCGAGGGATGCGACGGGCTCGTGCTCTCCGGCACCACCGGTGAGTCCCCCACCACGTCCGACAGCGAGAAGGCCGCGCTCGTGCGCGCCGTCGCCGAGGCGGTCGGCGACCGGGCCGCGATCGTCGCGGGCGTCGGCAGCTTCGCCACCCGGCACACCGTCGAGACGGCGCTGCAGGCCGAAAAGGCGGGCGCGGACGGCCTGTTGGTGGTCACGCCCTACTACAGCAGGCCGCCGCAGGACGCCGTCGAGGCGCACTTCCTTGAGGTCGCCGACGCGTCGGGGCTCCCGATCGCCCTGTACGACATCCCGGGGCGCACCGGGACCCGCATCGAGCCGGAGACGATGCTGCGGCTCGCGGAGCATCCGCGGATCGTCGCCGTGAAGGACTGCGCGTACGACCTGATGGGCACCCAGAAGGTCCTGTCCCGTACCGACTTGGCGTACTACACCGGCTGCGACGAGTACATCCTGGCGCAGTACGCGGTGAGCGGCGCCGGATACATCAGTACGGTCGCCAACGTCGTGCCGCGTCAACTCAGGGCGGTCATCGACGCGTTCGACGCGGGCGACACGGCCGGGGCCAGGCTGCTCCAGCAACAGGCCATGGAACTCATCGAGTTGATGATGGGCTCAGGTCTTCCCGGCACGGTCACCGCCAAGGCTCTGCTCGGCGCGCTCGGCCTGCCGGGCGGCCCCGTCCGGGCACCGCTGCGGCCCGCCGGCCGCGAGGCGACCGACGGGCTGCTGGCCGCGTACGAAGCGATGAGCCGCTTGTCGCCGACCGGGGCGGACATCTGCTGACGGTCCCGGAACGCCCCGGCCAGGGCCGCGTCCCGTACGCCATGGCATACGGGATTTCAGCCCGCGGCGGGGAAGCCCCCGGCCTTGGTCCACAGGAGCTTGTCGCTGCCCCCGCTGAACGTGGCCTTCTTCCCGCCGGTGGCGACGGCGATCTTCTCCCAGCCGTCGAAGTCCTTCGTGAGGTGCGTGGCCCACTTCGTCAGCGGGCCCGTGGCGACCGCGGCGACCGACTCGGTCGGCGGCTCACCGTCGGCGCAGTACACACCGAAGTCCCCGAAGGCCGCGACGGTGCCGTCCTTGGCCTTGAGCGTGATCCCCTGGCAGGCGTCGGTCTTCGTCTTGTGGACGAGGGCCGACTTGGACCAGCCCTTGGCCTTGGGGCTGTAGTCCTGCACGAGGAGCCCCTTGCCCTTCATGTAGTGCATCGCCACGCGACGCCCGTCGGGGAGCTTGACCTGTGCGTTGAACGGGCTCGGGCTGCCGCTCCAGTGGATGTCGCTCTTCTCCAGCGGGTAGCGGTGGTCGCCGGTCGAGATCCGGCTCGCCCCCTGCGCCGCCCCCTGGCCGACGTCCTCGGCCTGCCCCGCGCCCTGACCGCACCCGGCCACCAGCGCGAGCACCGCCACTCCACTCAGGGCCAGGGCCCGGATACCCGCTCGGTGCATGTCGCTCTCCTGTCGTCCCACGCGGCATACGCACGCATGGGAGGGCAGCTTACGCAAGAGCGCCCTCCGGGTGACCGGAGGGCGCTCTGTGGGTCGGTGATGCTCAGTTGTGGCTGTGCAGCACGTCGTTCAGGCCGCCCCACACCGCGTTGTTCGGGCGGGCCTCGACGGCGCCGGTGACCGAGTTGCGGCGGAAGAGGATGTTCGAGGCGCCGGAGAGCTCGCGGGCCTTGACGATCTGCCCGTCGGGCATGGTCACCCGGGACCCGGCGGTGACGTAGAGACCGGCCTCGACGACGCACTCGTCGCCCAGCGCGATGCCGACGCCCGCCTCGGCGCCGATCAGGCAGCGCTCGCCGATGACGATGCGGACGTTGCCGCCGCCGGAGAGGGTGCCCATCGTGGAGGCGCCGCCGCCGATGTCGGAGCCGTCACCGACGACGACACCGGCGGAGATGCGGCCCTCGACCATGGAGGTGCCGAGCGTGCCCGCGTTGAAGTTCACGAAGCCCTCGTGCATGACGGTCGTGCCCTCGGTGAGGTGCGCGCCGAGACGCACGCGGTCGGCGTCGGCGATGCGGACGCCCTTCGGCGCGACGTAGTCCGTCATCCGCGGGAACTTGTCGACGGACGTCACCGAGAGGTGCAGGCCCTCGGCGCGGGCGTTGAGCCGGACCTTCTCGACGTCGTCGACGGCGACCGGGCCCAGCGAGGTCCAGGCGACGTTGGCGAGGAAGGCGAACTGGCCGTCCAGGTTCACGCCGTGCGGCTTGACCAGGCGGTGGCTGAGCAGGTGCAGACGCAGGTAGACGTCGTGGGCGTCCAGCGGCTTGTCGTCGAGGGAGGCGATGACCGTACGTACGGCGATGATCTCCACGCCGCGGCGGGCGTCCGGGCCGATGGCCTTGGCGGCGCCCTCGCCGAGCAGCTCGACGGCGCGCTCGGCGGTCAGCCGCTCGCTGCCGGCGGGGCCCGC
>NZ_BAAAUG010000183.1:0-91653 GCF_039533825.1 Streptomyces rectiviolaceus | reverse complement strand
GCGGCGCCCGCGGCGGCCGCGGCGCCGTTCTACCCGCCGTGGCTTCGCCGGACGTGGCCCGACGGCTCGGCAAGGGCGCGCACAGTTTCCGTACCCCCACCGGGAGCTTCAAGGCCTCGGTCGAGGCCGTGCGGACCGGCACCCCGGCCCTGCCCACCGGCAGCGCGTTCCTCCTGATCGACCGCAGTCGGCTCGACCACCCCGATGACACCGCGCTCCTGGCCACCGGCACCCCGGGACAGCGGATCGACGCGGCGGCCCTGACCAGGTCGGCGCGGGCCGCGGGCGCCGGCATCGAAGCGACGTTCCGCGCCACCGAGCGTGCCGCGCTCACCGACTCCCCGCTCCAGTCGGGCGCCGAGCGCATCTACGCTGCGGCGGTCGCGGCAGGCGCCGGGTACGCCGTACTGGCCGTCCTGCTCGCCCTCCTGCACTCCGCCCCGCAGCGGGCCGCGCTCCTGGCCAGGCTGCACACCCTGGGCCTGAGCAGGAGGCAGGGGCGTCGCCTGCTGGTCCTGGAGTCGCTGCCGCAGGCGCTGCTCGCGGCGGGTGGCGGGGCGTTGGTGAGCTGGGCGGCCATCGCCCTCCTCGCGCCGGGAGTCGACCTGGCCCAGGTCGCCCTCGCGGCACGCGGCACGCTCGCGGGGGTCGGCGATGTGACGCTGCGGGCCGATCCCTGGTCCTTGCTGCTGCCCGCCGTGGGCGTGGTGATCCTCACGGCCGGGGTCGCCTTCGTACAGGCGTGGTGGACCGCGCGGCGCACGGCCGCGACCGAGCTGAAGACAGGAGACACCGGATGACAGCCGACACGCCCCCCACCGCCACCATGTCCTCACTCGCGGATCTCGAGGCACGGGCCACCGCCCACCGCGACCGCCCCGTCTACGGTCACGACGCGCTGATCACCTGCGATCGCCTGGTCCGCGTCTTCTCCACGGACGGCGTCGAGGTGCAGGCGCTCCAAGGGCTCGATCTCCTGGTCCGCGAGGGCGAGTTGATGGCCCTGGTCGGCGCGTCGGGGAGCGGCAAGTCGACGCTGATGAACATCCTCGCCGGGCTCGACGAGCCGACCGCGGGCTCGGCGCGGGTCGCGGGCCGCGATCTCCTGGCGATGGGCGCGAAGGAGCGGCTGCGCTACCGCAGGGACGTCGTGGGCTTCGTCTGGCAGCAGACGGCACGCAATCTGCTGCCGTATCTGACGGCGGCACAGAATGTGGCGCTGCCGATGCAGTTGAGGGGCGGGCGCGGCGGGCGCGGCGAGCGCGGCGGGCTGTCGACGAAACGCGGGCGGAAGGCCGAACGGGCGGAGGAATTGCTGGAGTTGATGTCGGTGTCCGACCTCCGCGACCGGCGTCCGCGGCAGCTCTCCGGCGGCCAGCAGCAGCGCGTCGCCATCGCGGTGGCCCTCGCCAACAACCCGTCGGTCCTGCTGGCCGACGAACCCACCGGCGAGCTGGACTCGCACACCGCCGAGCAGATCTTCGCCGCCTTCCGCACCGCGAACGAGGAGCTTGGCACCACCATCGTCATCGTCACCCACGACCAGGCGGTCGCATCCGAGGTCCGCCGCACGGTCGCCATCCGCGACGGCCGCACCTCGACGGAGGTCCTGCGCCGCACGGAGGTGGACGCGTCGACGGGCCAGGAGTCGGTGACATCTCGCGAGTACGCGATGCTGGACCGCGCGGGCCGCCTCCAACTGCCCGCCGAGTACACGGCGGCGCTGGACATGCGGGACAGGGTTGCGCTTGAGCTCGAACGGGACCACATCGGGGTGTGGCCCGACGACGAGAGGTGACCCAGGCGCGCGCGTAGTCGGCGGGTACCGCTCACGCGCTCACGCAGGCGTGACGGAAAGCCCTCCGACGCCCGCCCGGCGCACGGCGATGGACCCATAGTTCGTACGCAGCCGCAGCCACGGCCCGGACGACAGCAGGTCGAGCGAGTCTCCCCGCAGGAACCCCAGGGCCTGCGCGGCATGCGCGGCCCGCACGGGCAGTCCGGTGTCCCCGATGGTCCGGGACCAGATCTCCCGGCCCAGCTGGTCGAGCTCCGCCCGGACCCGCCGCTCCTGCGGCAACTCCTCGACCCGGGACTTGAATTCGGCGACGGCGGCAGCGACGAGACCCCGCACCGCGTCCACGGGCGGAAGCCCCTGCTCCGGCTGCCAGCCGCCCCGTGGCGGCAGGACTCCGGCCCACGGCGGCCCGGTGACGGCCTGCGGCACGAAGACCACGCCCGCCGACTTCACGGAATCCGCCGACTCCCCCACGGATTCGAGGAGTTCACCGGCGGAGACGGTGACATCGAGCGAGGTGTCGAGCCCGTGCGCGTACGGCTTCGCGAGCCGCGCCGTACGGATGGCGAGTACTTCGAACGACGGCGGCCTGCCGAACACGGCGAGCGTGTCGCCCGCCGCCTGCAGACGGACCGCGGCAGCCTTGTCGTAGTGGATGAGCCGGGCCAGGAAGGCGGCGAGATCCCCCGCCTCCCCGGCGTCGGCGAAGTGCAGCTGCGCCGTCATGCGACGAGCGCCTCCGCACCCTCGTCCTCATCGCCGTCGTCGTCCATGTAGGTCAGGAGCATGGCCTTCTCCTCGGCAGTGATCCGCCGCGGCCGCTGCGCCTCCAGGTTGAACGGAACCACTATCGTCGTGGCCCGCACATACACCTGCTCAGGGTCCTTGACCTCGTACGAGATGGTGAGCGAGGCAGCGCTTATCTTCGTCACCCACGACTCGATGGTCACCGGCGAGTGCCGGTGGACCAACGGCCGTACGTAGTCGATCTCATGGCGGGCCACGACGGACCCGCCCGAGAACGACGGACTGCCGTCCCCCGGTGCGAGCCGGAACATGAAGTCGATCCGCGCCTCTTCCAAGTACCGCAGGAAGACGACGTTGTTGACGTGCCCGAAGGCATCCATGTCCGACCACCGGAGGGGGCAGCTGTAGATATGCCGACTCATGTCAGTCTCAGCCCCGGGTGAGCTTCTTGTAGGTGGCGCGGTGCGGACGGGTCGCGTCGGCGCCGAGCCGCTCGACCTTGTTCTTCTCGTAGGACTCGAAGTTGCCCTCGAACCAGTACCACCTGGACTCACCCTCGTAGGCGAGGATGTGCGTGGCCACTCGGTCCAGGAACCACCGGTCGTGGGAGATCACGACAGCGGCGCCCGGGAACTCCAGGAGCGCGTTCTCGAGGGAGGACAGGGTCTCGACGTCCAGGTCGTTCGTCGGTTCGTCGAGGAGGAGCAGGTTGCCGCCCTCCTTGAGGGTCAGCGCCAGGTTGAGGCGGTTGCGCTCACCACCGGAGAGCACACCGGCCGGCTTCTGCTGGTCAGGACCCTTGAACCCGAAGGCGGAGACGTACGCCCGCGAGGGCATCTCGACCTGTCCGACGTTGATGTAGTCGAGCTCGTCGCTCACGACGGCCCAGAGGGTCTTCTTCGGGTCGATGTTGGCGCGGCCCTGGTCGACGTAGCTGACCTTGACCGTGTCGCCGATCTTGATGCTGCCGGAGTCCGGCTCCTCCAGGCCCTGGATCATCTTGAACAGCGTGGTCTTGCCCGCGCCGTTCGGACCGATGATGCCGACGATGCCGTTGCGCGGCAGCGAGAAGCTCAGGTCGTCGACAAGCACCTTGTCGCCGAAGGCCTTCGACAGATTCTCGACCTCGACGACAATCGATCCCAGCCGCGGACCCGGCGGGATCTGGATCTCCTCGAAGTCCAGCTTCCGCATCTTGTCCGCCTCGGCGGCCATCTCCTCGTAGCGCGCGAGGCGCGCCTTGGACTTGGCCTGACGCCCCTTGGCGTTGGACCGCACCCACTCGAGCTCTTCCTTGAGCCGCTTGGCGCGCTTCTCGTCCTTGCGGCCCTCGACCTTGAGGCGGGTGGACTTCTTCTCCAGGTACGTGGAGTAGTTGCCCTCGTACGGGTGGGCGCGACCGCGGTCGAGCTCGAGGATCCACTGGGCGACGTTGTCGAGGAAGTACCGGTCGTGGGTGACCGCGACGACAGCGCCGGCGTACTGGGAGAGGTGCTGCTCCAGCCAGTTCACCGACTCGGCGTCGAGGTGGTTGGTGGGCTCGTCGAGGAGCAGCAGGTCGGGCGCCTCGATGAGGAGCTTGCAGAGCGCGACGCGGCGCTTCTCACCGCCGGAGAGGGTGGTGACGGGCCAGTCGCCGGGCGGGCAGCCGAGCGCGTCCATGGCCTGCTCGAGCTGGGCGTCGAGGTCCCACGCGTTGGCGTGGTCCAGGTCCTCCTGGAGCTTGCCCATCTCGTCCATGAGCGCGTCGGAGTAGTCGGTCGCCATGAGCTCGGCGACCTCGTTGAAGCGCTTGAGCTTGCCCATGATCTCGGCGGCGCCGTCCTGGACGTTCTCCAGAACGGTCTTGGTCTCGTCGAGCTGCGGCTCCTGCATGAGGATGCCGACGCTGTACCCGGGAGCGAGGAACGCGTCACCGTTGGACGGCTGCTCGAGCCCGGCCATGATCTTCAGCACCGTGGACTTACCGGCGCCGTTGGGGCCCACGACACCGATCTTGGCGCCAGGAAGGAAGCTCAGGGTGACGTCATCAAGAATCACCTTGTCGCCGTGCGCCTTGCGCGTCTTGCGCATGGTGTAGATGTACTCAGCCAAGAGAAACCGTCCGGCAATCAGTGAGTGGGCAGATACACCCCATCTTGCCTGACGGCTACCTCCCGGAGGAAACCAGTATGGCCGGGTGCCCGCTACCTGCCCATTCCTGACCGCAGTTGTAGTCGGGTCGTCACTGACCGTCGCCGCGGCGAGGTTGTCAGTCCTGCGTCGGCGACTCCGTGCCCGTCGGTTCCTTCTTCTTGCGGAGCAGGAACATCGCTGCCGCGCCGAGCACGACCATGAGGACCGCTATTCCGGCGATCATCGGGGTCGCGCTTGAGCCGCCCGTTTCCGCGAGGTCGCCGTCGCCGGTGCCTGTGCCGCCTGCCGACGCGGGGCTCGGGTCGGCGACGGGCTCCGTCTTGTTGCCGATCGTGCTGCCCTCGGTCCGGCAGTCGAGCACGCCCTTGAACCGCTTCTCGAAGCCGTTCGGACCCTTGATCGTGAAGTCGTAGGGCTGGTCTTCCTGCAGCGGGATCGTCACCGTCCGCGACGTGCCGGCCTCGATGGTGTGCTTGAGGCCCATGAGGCGGAAGGTGAATGCCTGGTCGCCCTTGTTGCTCGCCGTGATGTCCACGCCGCTCTTGGCGCAGTTCTTCTCCGCGGACAGCGCCGGTATCGCGCCCTTCTTGGCCCAGGTGGCGCTCGCCGTCGCGGAGACCGTCGACTCGCTGGAGCCCGCGAGGATCTGCGTCTGGCTCCGGGTCTCGGAGGCGAAGGCCCGGCCGACCGGCACCGTGGTCGACGCCTGCACGGCGAGGGCCGCGGAGCCGTCCGGGGCGCCCTTGGGAATGTCGAAGAACAGTCGGCTGCCGTTCACCGCGGAGGTGACGGGCTTGCCGTCCTTGCCGACGACCTTCACCCCGCTGGCCACCGAGTCCGCGGGCGGGGTCACGGACACGGCGTCCGCGTCCGTCCGCACGGTGACCGGACCGAGCCGCTCTCCCGCGCGCCCGGAGACTGCGGGCGGGTCGAGGGTCAGCGAGGCCCGGGGCTCCACCGAGCCACGGGCGCTCTTGAAGAGGTAGTCCGCGAGCTTCTCGGCCTGCGGGTCGACCGCGTCGACGTCGGCGCCGTCCGAATAGCGCCAGATCGCCACCTGCGTGCCGGCCGCGGCCTCCTGCTCGGTCAGCGCCCGCGCGCCCGCCTTGCCTGCCAGCGCGGCGAGGTCGTTCACCTGGGGGTAGGAGTGCTGGAGGATCCAGCGGATCTTCCCCGCGTTCTTGTTGCCGCTCAGCGAAGTGCCGCTCCAGGGGGTCTCCTGGTACTTCGCGTCCTTCTGCGTGGGGTTCTGGATGTCGATGCAGTACGTCTGCAGGGTGCCGCCGCCGTCCACGGACATCTCGAAGAGTCCGGCGGGCACCTGCTGGCTCGCCCCGTTGTCACGGATGACCGCCTGGTCGTACGTCTGGAGCCCGCCCAGCGTCGCGACGGCTCCACCCCGGTGCTGCGGGGCCTCTTCCGCCGCGGCAGGCACCGCGGTGGCTATCGCGCCCGCCGCGACGGCCCCGGTCGCCAGCGTCACCGCGGCGAGGCGCGCGGCGCCTCTTCTCCGCCGGGACGGCGCAGAGCACGCACGCCCCCCGGAGGACGCGGAGAACACAGAGAACACAGAACGCGCAAAAGACACAGAATTCCCCTCCGGACGGGACCCGTTCACTTCGAGGGGGGTGGCCCCGCCAGCAGATTGAAAGGGGCAGAATCACCTGCCACCTGCGTGGCATCCACTACCAACTGCCCCGCTAGCTACGTTCGGCATCCTAGAGACGCGGCAGACCAGGGTCCCCAGTACTACCGTTCGATAGCCGATCCGACTCGGAATCGTTATCGCCGACAACCTTTCCGAACTGGGCTTATCGACAAATCAACGGCACCCATTCGGGCGCCCATTCGCCGATAAGCCGCACATCGGTCGCACATCGGCCGCCCCTTCCTGACGGCCCGTCACCCCACCGGCTCGGGCTCCGGCTCGCGCGCCGCCGCCGGTTCCGTCAGGGCCGCGTTCGCCTTGAGCACGCGCCGGAACGCCGCCGTACCGCGCGAGAGATCGTGGCCGATGGTGATCGCGTCGATGTCCGCCGATGTCCAGTGCTGGCCGCCCCGCTCCTCGTCACGCACCTTCAACTTGCCCTGCACGATGACGGGTTCACCGATCGTCAGGGAACCCTGCACGTTCGAGCCGAGCGTTCGCCTCGCCCATACCGTGAAGAAATTGGTGTGCCCGTCCGCCCAGACGTTCTGCACGGCGTCGTAGTACCGCGCGGTCACCGCGAGCCGGAACCGGGCCACCGGTCCGGAGGGCAGCTCCCGGAACACCGGCGTCGTCGCGACGTTCCCCACCACCGTCACCAAGGTCTCGTTCATTGCCGAACCCCTCCCTCGTCCACTCCGCTTTCGCCGCCGCGACGGTCGGTCCCGCGGCGTCGGTCTCAGAGTGGACCGGTCGGGATGATCCCGCTGAGTCCTGTGGTCTACCGGGCAGTTGTGGAAAACTCCCTCACCCGAACGGGGTCCGAGGGCCGCTCGGGAACGCCACGGCGTCCCACCCTTCAGCCGACCGACGCCCCCGTCATCCGCACGTACTGCTCCCGAACCTCCAGGTACCGCAGCAGCTCCGCCGCCAACGGATCCAGGACCCTCGCCCGCCCGCAGCCGGCCGCCGCCTCCCGCAGCCGCCGTTCCGCGTCCAGGCCGTAGCGTCTCGCGGGGCCCCGTGCCGCCATCCGGCTCCCCCACTCCACGCAGGGACCGCCCGCGATGCCCGCCAGCATCAGCAGCACCGGCACGCCGAGGTTCGGCACGGAGATCCCGATGATCTGCGCCACCAGCCAGAGCCCGCCCACGACTTGGAGCATCGTCATCGCCGCCTGAGCGAGCACCGCGACCGGCCACCACCCTGGCCGCGGCGGCCTTCCCTCCGGCACCCCGGCCGTCACCGTCAGCTCGTCGAGCGCCTCGGGCAGCCCCTCCGCGCCACGCACCGCCGCCTCCCGCACGGCCTGCCCCCAGGGCTGGGGCAGCCCGGAAGCAGCCTCGTCGGCCACCGTGCGCACCGCGTTCTCTACGCGCTGCCGGGCCGTGGCCTCCTCGTCCGTCGACGCCTGCGCCACGGGCCAGCCGACACTCCGCGGCGAGCGCTGGGCCTCGTACCAACGCCACAGCCGCAGCCAGGGAGTGCCGCACGCCTTGCCCGCGTTGCGCTGCCAGGCCCGTTCCGCGGCCTGCCCCGCCGCCGCCGCGCCCACCGCGTCCGCGAGCCGGTCGGTGAACTCCTCGCGCGCTTCTTCGCTGAGCCCGATCCACGACCTGCCCCGGCCTCCGTGCCACCCGGCCCCGGCCGCGTACACAGGCCACAGCTGGTCGGCGGTGGCGTCCAGGTCGGCCGCGATCCGCCGGGCGGCGGCGCCTCGCTCCTTGGTGAACTGGCCGAGGGACTCCCGGAGTTCACCCACTCCGTCGCCGGTCAGCGCGGAGAGGGCGAGCACGGTGGCGCCGGGTTCGCCGTGCTCGCCGAGGGCGATGCCGTCCTCGTCGAGCAGCCGCCGCAGATCGTCGAGCACCTGGTCGGCGGCATCGCCCGGCAGCCGGTCCACCTGGTTGAGCACGACGAACATGACCTCGGCGTGCCCCGCCATGGGCCGCAGATAGCGCTCGTGCAGCATGGCGTCGGCGTACTTCTCGGGGTCGACGACCCAGATGACCGCGTCGACGAGCGCGAGGATCCGGTCCACGTGCGCGCGGTGCTCCCCGACCGCCGAGTCGTGGTCGGGCAGGTCGATCAGGACGAGCCCCTCCAGGACGCCCGCGTCCGGGCCCTGGAGCGGGCGCCTGCGCAGCCGCCCCGGGATGCCGAGCCGGTCCAGGAGCCCTGCGGCGCCGTCGGTCCAGCTGCAGCCGATGGGGGCCGCCGTGGTCGGCCTGCGGACGCCGGTCTCCGAGATCGTCACCCCGGCCAGGGCGTTGAACAGCGTCGACTTGCCGCTTCCGGTGGCGCCCGCGATGGCGACGACGGTGTGCCTGCCGGAGAGCCTGCGCCGGGTCGCGGCCTCGTCGAGCACCCGGCCCGCCTCGGCGAGCGTGGCGCTGTCGAGCCGCGTGCGGGAGAGCCCGACGAGTTCACGCAGGGCATCGAGCCGGGCGCGCAAAGGCCCTTCGTACGCGGTCGAAGTAGCGGCCGACGTGCCGGACGAAGTACCGGAAGAAGCACCGGATGGCGTACTGGACGACGGCTCTCCGGACGGAGTCACGGCCGCGGCGTACGCGTCGGCACCATCCCCGACCCCCTGAGCCGCGCCACCGCGCGCGCCACCGCCCCGGCGCGCGATCAGCCCGTCGTCCCAGACGCCTTCGGAGCCGCCATGGGTCTCCCCAGCCTCCCCGGCCTCCCCGGCCTCCCCGGCAGCGCCCTCGGGGCCCCTTGGCTCCTCGGGAGGCTCATCGCGCTCGTGCTCGTGCTCGGTGTGATCAGTGACGGCAGTCACCGCGGTCACCTCTCCTTCTGCAGTACGGACAGCGCGGCGATCAGGTCGGCCTGGGGTTCGGGGTTCACGTCGAGGGCGTCGAGGGGCGCGAGGCGTCGCTCGCGTTCCGCGCCCAGGACGTTGTCCAGGTAGGTGGTGAGCAGGCGTCCGCCCCGGTCCCGCAGCCGGAGCGCGCCCTGGGCGCCGATCCGCTCGGCGAGCGTCTCCCCCGCCGAGCGTCCGCGGGCCCCGCCGAGCAGGGCCGTGGCCAGCAGGGCGGCCACCATCTCGGGGTCGGGGACGAGGTTCTTCTCGATCCCGTCGAGCGCGCGGACCTCGTCGTCGGCGTACTCCTCCAGGACGCGTCGCCAGCGTCGTACGGCCATCCCGATGCGGTGCTCGGCGCTCGCGGCGCCCTCGGCGGCCCGGTCCCGGTCGCCGAGCCCGGGGGCGGCGGAGGCGGGCTCACGCCGCCACGCCTCGTCGATCCGCTCGTCGGCCGCGGTCACCGCGCACAGCAGCAACGCCTCCAGGCTCTCCGCGACGGCGTCGAGGAGTTCACCGGCGCCGCAGTCCAGGGGGTAGCTGCGCCACCTCTTCAGGGCGTCGCCCGCGAGGACGGCCCCCGCCTGCAGACGCTCCCGCACGCGCTCGTGCTCGTGTCCGTACGCGTCGTCGACGGCGGAGGTGAGCCTCAGTGCGGCGGCGTACTGCGTGGCGACGGCGCCCGCGAGCTCAGGCACCCGCACGTTGAGGGACTGGATGACGCCCAGTGCCGTCCGCGCGATGGCCTGCGCACGGGCCGTGGGCTCCTGGGCCCGGTGGGTGAGCCAGGCCCGCAGCGGCGCGACGGCCGTGGCCGGGAGAAGCCCGCCGCCGCCCGCGGACTCCGGCAGCTCGGGCACCGTGAAGCGCGGCACATCGCCCAGGCCCGCCTTGTCGAGCAGCGCTCCGTACTGCCGTGACACCTCGGACACCAGCTGGTGCGGCACGCGGTCAAGGACGGTGACGAGGGTCGCGTCGTGCTCCTTGGCTGTACGCAGCAGATGCCAGGGCACGGCGTCCGCGTACCGGGACGCGGTGGTCACCATGACCCAGACGTCGGCCGCGGAGATCAGCTCGGCGGCGAGGTTCCGGTTGTCGGAGACGAGCGAGTCGACGTCGGGGGCGTCCAGGAGCGCGAGCCCCTGGGGCAGGGTCTCCGAGGTCTCGATGCGCAGCGCACGCTCGCCGTCGGGCCCGATCGGCAGCAGATCATCGTCCCCGTCGTCGTCGGCGTCCGAAGGCTCCGGACGCGGCACCCACACGCGCATGAGGTCGGGCAGTACGCGCATGCCGGCGAACCAGTGATGATCCTCCGGATGGCACACAAGGACCGGCGTCCGGGTCGTCGGCCGCAGCACCCCCGCCGCACTGACCTGCCGCCCGACGAGGGAGTTCACCAGGGTCGACTTGCCCGCCCCGGTGGATCCCCCGATCACGGCGAGCAGCGGCGCTTCGGGGGCCCGTAGGCGGGGCACCAAGTAGTCGTCGAGCTGGGCAAGGAGCTCGTCCCGGTTGGCACGCGCGCGTGGCGCCCCCACCAGGGGGAGCGGAAAGCGTGCGGCGGCGACACGCTCGCGCAGGGCGGAGAGTGCGTCGAGCAGTTGAGGCCGTACGTCCAAGGTCACCACATGCGAAGAATGCCCAATTTTGACGGCTTTCTGAAGCATATGGGCACCCCTGCGCGCCGATCGGACACACGGGACGGAAGGGGCGACTGGGGCGCAGGCATAACGAGTGCACAACACCCGGGGCGTGAGACGCCAAAAGCGATGCGGGATTCGTACCTGCCTGCGATTATCAGGACCGCTTCACTGAACCTCCACATAGCGCCTCGGAGGCGAAGCACCAGGGACAAGGACCCGGGAGCCCTATCCTTGTCCCCGGCAAGGTCACGGCTCGTCCCCACCCGGGCTCCAGGCCACCGGCCACCATCCGGCCCCCGTAGCTCAGTGGATAGAGCAGGCGCCTTCTAAGCGCTTGGCCGCAGGTTCGAGTCCTGCCGGGGGCGCCACAGTCCATCCTTGTTCGGCCCTCCACCCCGGAGGGCCTTTTTGCTGGTCAGGGCAACGTAGCGGGTTGTGGGTAGCGGACGCGTAAGCGCCGGACCGCCCCCAGGTCAGCATGAGGAGGGTCCGGCGCTGTCCGGCTGTCACCGGGTCTTTGCGGGTGGCCGTGTCGAATACGTGTCGACGTGCCGGGGCGCCCTCAGGCCTGCTCGTCCAAGGCAGAGAGATCCTGCTTGGCCTCGATGCGGGCCTGGTAATCCTTGAGCTGCCCGGACACGCACCGGGCGTAGATGGCGAGCAGTACGGGCACGCTGTTGCCCGCCCACTCGGCCACCTGCGCCGGAGGGATCCCAGCGTTGAGCCAGGCCGTCAGGCAGGTGTGTCGCAGGTCGTACACACGCTTCCCGGTCGGGGACTCGTATTCGTCCTTGGGGAGTACCTTCTCGCGAGCCCGACCCCAGGCCCGGCGGATGACCAAGCCCGCCAGGATCCCGCCCTTCTCGCCTTGGAACAGAAGGTCGCCAGGCTTCAGGCCTTCGGCCCCGATGTGCTCCCGGAGGATCCCGGTCAGGGCGGGGTGGCCCGGCACGGCCCGGGTCTCCCCTTCCGCCCGGCCCTTGAGGTCGCGCTCTTCGTGGATTTCACCCGTGTCGGTCCACTGCTTGCCCACCTCCGGCGTTGCCGTGTGGAACAGCAGCTCACTCCACTGGTCTTCGGCTTCTGCATCTGGGAGCGTCACGTCCCTCACCCGCATCGCCACGGCTTCCTCAGGACGTGGTCCCGCGTAGTACATGGTCGCGAAGAACGCATGCAGGCGCGGTCCACCGCGTGGCCGCCGACGCACCCATCCGAGCAACGTTGCTGCCTGTCGGGGGTTCAACAGGCAGCGTTTGTCTACGGCGTTGGTGGTCTTGGTGGCCGTCGACGTCGCCTTACCCTTCGGGAGCGGGTTGGTCCTCAGGATGTTCCTCCGGATCGCGTAGCCCATGACGACGTTGAGGATTCGTCGGTTGCGCTTCCTGGACCAGGCTGCCGCGGTCTTCCCATCCAGCCTGGTGTCGATGGCTTGCAGGATCTCGTCGACCTTCTCGGGGTTCTCCCAAGCCGATACGGGGAGGGAGTTGCGCTCCACCCACTTGAGAATGGTGAGGACTTCGGGTGAGGCCTCCGGTCTGCGGTTCTTGTTGAACGCCCACTCCCTCAGGGCAGTTCGTACGTCCACGGCCTTGAACTGAGCAGGCTGGGTCCGCAGGAGAGCCACCGTCGTCGCCGTGAGTGCCTTGGCGGTGTTCTTGCGGCTGTTGCCTCCGAGCTGTGGCCAGCGCGCGTCGACGTACTGGACAGCGAAGGTGTACCAGCTCATGGCCGCAGCCTTGGACCGATGCGACACGGGAAGCCCGGTGGAGACAACGAACGCCTCGCCCTTGCCCATTGCGGTGATGAGTTCAGAACGGAACGCGTCCGCCAGGGCGATGGTGGCGAATGGCTCGCGCCACCGCCTTCCGTCCACCACCCAGCGCACGGTGTAGGTCGTCTTTCTAGCGCCCTTGTACGTCAGGATCTTGTAGACCTTGACGTCGTACGTCGTGTCCATCAGGCGCAGTCCTCCCGGTCATCCAGCCAGTGCTCGTAGTCGCTGCGACGGATCCGGAGGTCGCCGTTGGGCAACTTGATGCAACGTGGGGCGCGCCCCTTCGCACGCCAGTCGTAGAAGGTGGAGCGCGAAACCTTCAGGTCCTCGCAGACCTCAGCGAGCGTGAGCTTGTCGTTCCGCGATCGGGGCAGAGCTGTCGTCACTGCGCGCTCCTCTCTGGGGGACCGGACAGGTGGGACAGGCCCAATACCGCCTGTCCCACCCCTTCGTGCAGGTCAGTGGGGGTAACCGGACAGTCGGACAGCTGGGACACCTCCGGTACGCCCTCCGTCCGGGTCTCGGTGTCCGGGTAGTAGTGACCGCTGCCGTCCTTGGTGAGCTGCCCGTCGGCGGCCATGCGCGAGCAAGTACGGCGGACGGTCTCGGCATCGACCTGTGGGATCGCTGTGGCGATGTCCTTTGGGCGGGCTCCGGGGTTCGCCCGGACGAACCGCAGGATCGCGGCTCGGGTGTCACCCACGGTGTGGTCAGCGACTGGCCCGTCTAGCAAGTGCCAGGCTCCGGAGGCCTCTTGGAACGACAGCGCATACTCGGCTTCGTTCACGTCGCGGCCGGTGACGTGCAGGATGCCGTCGGCCTGGCCGCGGGCCCGCTTGAGTACGAGCGTTGCGTCTGCCGCACCCGCGATGCCGTTGGTCCCGGAGACCTCGGTGAGGAAGTCCTCAGAGGCCATCTTGCGGACGTGGTGGACCAGCACGACGGCGACGCCGTAGTGGTCGGCGAGCCGCTTGGCGTAGCCGACGGCGACATAGTCGGCGTCGTACGCCGACGCGCCTTGTGGGGACTGGCCGCGCATCTTGGCGAACACGTCGATGACGACCATGCGGGCATCGGGGTTGCGGTCGAGCCATCCGGCGATGGCCTCGCTGCCGCCCTGGGGGAAGGGCGGGCATTCGGTGACCAGCGTCAGCCCGGCGGGCGCCTTCTGCCCGCCCAAAAGCTTGCCCATCCGGGTCTGGAGACGGCGCGGGGTGTCTTCCAGAGCGAGGTAGAGGACAGGGCCGCCCTGGAGGGGTACGGAGTCGAATGCCTTTCCTCCGGCCGCGACGGAGAGGCCAAGTCCGAGGGAGAGCCAGGACTTTCCAACCTTGGGTGGTCCGGCGAGCAGGCTCACGCCTTCCGCGAGGATGCCGGGTACGGCCCACTTCGGCTCAGGGAACTCAGCGGCCATGAGCTGATCAGCCGTCCACGCGGTTCGGGGGCGTTCCGGTTTCGGCGGTGGATTGGGAGCAGGCTGGGAGTCGCTGGGCACGGAGTACAGGTGGAGCGGGGGAATGGGGCTGGTGCTCATGCCGCGACCCTTCGGGGGCGGTTGGCTCCGGCCCGCAGGCCGGAGGCGATGGTGCGGTGCGCTTCGCGCTCGCTCTGCCCCACCTGAAGAGCGGCAGCGGCAAGCCAGTTGGTCACGTCGGCCGTAGCCAGCTCTCCCCCGGCCACCAACTGTCCGAGGGCGACGGAAGCGACGAAGAGGGCGTTGTTGTGCTGATGCGGACCGGAGCCGGTGACACGGGCCAGCTCCCCGTTGACCGCCGCCTGTAGCCACTTCCCCCGCCGATCCGCGGCGAGCGCGACGGTGACCGGCCTTTGCGGCGGCAGGGGCGCCGGACGCAGCAACTCGGCGAGCCAACCAGGCAGGGGCGCCACAGGAGCACGGTTCACGGCCTCATACGGACGCCCGGCAAAGACGCTGCCCGCACCGACGACAAGCCCGCCAACGGCCCGCGTGTCGACCTTCCAGCCCAGCCCACGGGCGCTGTCCCCAGCGGTGTTCCGCAGGGACTCCCCCTCCGGAGCGGCGAAGTAGAGGTGAGTGCCCCCGCTCCAAGTGCGCACGGTGTACGTGCCCTTCGGGAAGGGCTGTCCCTGGCGCTCACAGAGCAGGGCGAGCACGTCGGCTCCGTCGGTGACACCCTGCTCGGCCAATTCGGCCGACGGGGTGTCATTCGGGGTCTTGGGCTTGTCAAGGTCGACGATGACCAGGCCAGAGGGGCCGGTTGCAATTCCGACGTTGAACGGAGCCGTGGCCCACGCACGGGTGATGCGTCCCGGGTCGGTGGTAGCCCGCGCCTCCCAATCGAGGACAGCGGGGCGCTTGCCACCGGGGCGCAGAGGGAAGACGTGCCAGCCGCGGGCAGCGGTCTGGAGAGCTGCGGAGAGCAGCGCGGGAGTGCGGTCGGGTGTCATGCTGGGGGTCTCCTGTTTCTCTCGAAGGGACGGAGAACCGGGGCGGTCGCGGTCTTTGGCGAGAGGGCGACCGCCCCGGGCGTAGCTACTGGTCGTTGTCGGGTGTGCTGGCCGTGGCGAGTTCAGGGCGCCAGGTGGCGAGGTAGTACATCTCCAGCACCTCGGCCAACAGTTCGTCGGTTTCGCCGGTGGGGTCGTCGGGGTCGGTGACCAGGACACGCGGCGGGCAGCTCAGGCGGGCCAGGACATTCAGCCGGTAGGCGGGCGCATCCTCGGCGTCGGTGTCCGAGCGCAGTGTCCAGCTCTGTCCGGCCTCGGCCAGCACCAACGGGTCGCCGTGCAGGATGCGGCGGACCGTGAGCGAGTAGGCAACCTGCTCGGGCAGGAGGTCGTTGCGGGTCAGCTCCGCGGCCCGCCCGCGAATGAACGCGTCGGCGGCCTCAGCCCCCAGGATCAGGTCGAGCGGGGTGGAGTAGGCGGTCATCATCGGTTCCTTTCCGGGGTCAGTGCTCGTGGTCGGTGACGGCGGGCAGTTCTGGCAGCCCTGCACGGGCAAGCGCGGCGGGGTCGTAGCCGGGCAGGGTGGCGCGGGTGAGCAGGGCGGTGGCAAGTTGTTCGGCGTACTGGGCTCCGACGCGGGCGGATTCGATCTGCGCTCCGGCCCGCAGCGCTTCGACGCGTTCCACGTGGGCGTGCTCGTCGCGGCGCTCGCCGGTGTGCCGCTCGTGGGCGAGGCGGTCGCGGCGGTCAGCACGCCAGTAGCGGGCGGCGAGCCCGTAGGCGACGGCGGTGGTCAGCACCCACAGCAGGAGCGGCAGGGGCAGACCGTCGGAGTACCCGGCGACCCCCGCGAAGGCCAGGGCCCCGGAGGTGGCGAACGCAGTTCCGGCGATGACGGGATCTCCGGCCGCGCCGATCGAGGCGAAAGTGCCGGCCGCGGCGGCGGCGAGGGCGAGCGCGGTCATCAACACGGCGTTGCCAATGCTGTGTTCGGCGCCGTTGGCGTTCCAGATGCGGGCCAGGATCAGCACCGTGGAGGTGGCCAGGGCGGGCGCGGCCTTGGGCGCGATGATGGCCAGCCAGTGCCGGGCGATGATCTGTTCATTCACGGCCGTGCCTCCGCTCACAGGTCGGGGATGGCGTTGATGACGGCGGCTGTCAGTTCGTTGACGGGTCCGGCCGCGCCGGTGGAGGCGAGGAAGAACCCGAACATCACGGCGATGAACCCGGAGCCGTAACCCAGGGACTTGCCGCGCAGCAGGAAGAACAGGACCAGTCCGAAGAGCAGGACCAGGGAGACGGTGACGGCCATCGGGCTATCCCTTCGAGGCAGGAGCGTGGGCGGGCTTGGGGGCGGGGGTGTCGGTGCCTGCGCGGTAGGTGCGGGCCCACCGGTTGTAGATCCAGCGGCCGACGCGTATCCGCTTGCCGGTGGCCTTGCAGCGGCGGCAGTCCTTGCCGCGCTTCATGCGGCCCTTGCGGTCGGCCTTCATCGCGAAGCCCCAACCGCGGCACTTGCGGCAGTTGCCGAACGGCGAGGCAGCACAGACAGCGACGTAACACAGCGTTACGCCGAGGATCAGAGTGATAGCGAGCAGGGTAGGGGTCATCACGGGCCCTCCCGGGCGGGTTTCAGGGGTTTCCGCAGGTGGGCCGCTATCCGCTAGCGGCCTGATCAGAGCAGGTTTGGGGCGCTAGCGGGGCCGCTAACGTTAGCGGGGCGTGCCGCTAGCGCTAGCGACCCCGGAAGGTCAGCCCGCGTCCCGCTTTCCGTCACGCTCCGCGATTACGGTGGTGATGCGGGAGCGGTCGACGCCACGGCGGTTGACGACCTTGCCCTCTACCCGGCGGCCCACCTGGACGGTGGCGATGCCGTGCGGCTTGAGCGCAGCGTTCAGCGCTTCGGGGTCCCAGCCCTCGTAGACCTCGGGCCGCAGTTCCGCCAGGCGGGTCACGATCGTCTCGGACCACAGCTTGGGTTCCTTGACGGTGACCACGGCGAGGATGTCGGCGAGTAGGTCGTACGCGCTCGCGGTCACCTCGGGCTCTTCTCCCAGCGCGTGACCGGAGAGCCTGCCCGCGTCCTCGCGGAGCTTGCGGGCTCGGGCAGCGATGCGGTCCGCTCCGGGACCGTCCACGTAGACCGAACCGACGATGCGGGCATCGGAGCCCTCGCCCACGAAGTAGTGGATGCCCTTGTCACCCCAGGCGAACATGGTCGCCCGCACCCCGCGCTTGTACGCGGAGGTGCCCAGCACCATGTCGTTCTCCAGCTGGCCCATGACCTTCAGGCACCAGCGGGCCGAGGCGTTCGCGGAGATACCCGTGGGCAGCGCCTTCGCGTCCGGCCGCTGCGTGGCCAGCAACAGCACGATGCCGGTGGCCGGACCGCGCTTGACCAGGTCGGTGGCGATCTCCTCGAACTCGTCCTTGTGCTTGGGGTGCTCGAACAGCACCTGGCACTCATCCACCCCGATCACGATGGGGTGCAGGCCCAGTGAGGGCTTGTCGGCGAGTTCGCTGGTCACCTTCGACTCCGGGCAGATGTCCCGCGGGAGTGAACGGATCACCTTGGTACGTCGCCGCAGCTCCTCGCGCAGCGCCCGGAAGTCGTTCAGCACGTAGGTGATGGCCTCGTCATCGTCCCCCGCAGCGTGCCGGTGGGAGACAGCATTGCCGACCGGGTCAAGGTCGCCGGTGCCCTTCATGTCGTAGGTGTGCAGCTCAGCCCGCGAATCCAGCGCCGCGATCAGGAGCAGGAGGCGGAGCAGGAAGGTCTTGCCCATGCGCGGGATGGCGCCAATGATTCCCGCGATGTACATGAGCGTGACCTCGACCCAGCGTCCTCGCTGGTCAGTGCCGTAGGCGACCGGCTTGAACAGGTTCACGCTGCCGCTGTTCAGCAGCGGCCACTTGGGCTTCTTCGCGGTCGACATGTCCTGATCGCCAACCCATAGCACCAGGCGCCCGGTGTGCTCATCCGGTACTGCCTCGGGCCACACACAGCCCAGCGGACGGCGCAGACCCGAGGCGAGCCGGTCGCGGCGCTCGATCACGTCAGTGACTGTCACGCCGTAGGGCAGGTTGCCTTCCGCGCGCCAGCCCGGACCATCCCGGGTGATCGGGGCGGTGAACTCGAACCCGTCCCGGCCCTTGCCCTGCGCCTGGTTGATCGCAGGAATGCCCAGCGCACCGAGTGCCCGCAGCACGATATCGCTGGTCAGCTTGGTTGCCTTGGGCAGTTCCACGGCCTTGTGAATGACCGGGTCATCCGCCCGGCGGCCCGTGAAGCCGAGCGCCATCGTGACCGCGCTGACCGAGATGGCCTGAAGCCAGGTCGGAGCGAGAACGTAGATGGCCAGCGCGGCACCGAGCCCGACGAACATCGACAGCACGGCGACCAGGGTGCGCAGCCGCACGCGGCCATCACGCTGCCGGGAGAGCTTGAGGTACTCGGCTGCGTCCTCGCGGCGTACCGCGGCGAGGCGGACCGGCTCGCCCTCGCGGTCAGCGACCCAACGCAGGGTGCCACCCACGAACTTGGCTGCCCCGGCGGGGGCCTGGAGGGCGAGGCGGGTGGCGTAGATCGGGGAGCGCAGCGCGTGGTAGCCGGTGGCGTGCGCGTAGTGGCCTGCCACCCAGGCGGTGGCGGTCTTCAGTTCCGCCATGGACCGCAGCCACTCCGGGACGACCGCGCGACGGCGGGCGCCTCGCAGTCGACCGAGGTAGCCGGGACCGGCGGCCTTCGCGGTCGGCTGGTCGACCATGACCGGTTCCGGGTCTCCCGACTCGGTGAGCGGACCAGCCGGAACGGGGTCGGGGGTGGCCGATTCGGCACGGGCGGTGCGGGCGGCGTCGAGGTCGACCACGTCGCCGCCGGGCTCGGTGGCCATCTCGGCTTCGAGCCGGTTGAACAGGTTGTTTTCGTCGTCGTGATTCACTGAACGTCCTTCCCGTGCAATGGGGTTGGAAGGGGTCCGGACGGCGCTTTGGTAGGCGAGCCGTCCGGACCCCGCTGAGCGAAGCCGTGCAGGTCAAGCGGTATTCCAGGGCTGTGCGTCGTGGCAGAGCAGGCACATGCCGAGCGAGGTCGGCAGGCAGTAGCTGTAGGTCACCTGGCAGATCGGGCAGGTGCGGCGGGCGAGCATCGCCAGCGCGAGCGCGCCCCACTTGCGCGAGGTCATCGGCCGTACCGGCAGCGCCTTGTCGAGGCGGTAGAGGTAGGCGACCTTCGCGCCGGACTTCCGGCCGCGCTGGCGGATCATGACCTGAGCCGCTATCGGCTGACCGCCCGGACGCAGCCCCTTCGCGCGGAGCTGGCGACGGGTGCCAAGCCGTCCGGGGCCAGACGCCACGGGAAGGTGGGCACGCCGTAGCGGGCGCCGGAGGGGTCGTAGCACTTGGCGTATGCGGCGCCCATCACGCCACCTCAAGGCCGCGTTCGGCGCGCAGGGTGTCGCGCAGCATCCGGGCGTTGGCAGGCGAGGTACGGACCTCGCGGCGAATGCCCTCGCCCGTGAGCCTCGAATCGGACCAGTCGGCCGTCGCCGTGCGCGCCTCGGTAAGGAGTTGCTCCGCCGTGCGCTTGGGCCGACTCGGTCGGGCAGCGTCCGGCACACGGCCGGTCGCCCGACGCGGGCGGGTCGATTCCGCCGCTGCCGTACGCGGCTCGATCGGCCGCACCTTGGGCGCCTCGATCGCGGGGAACGGCTTGAGTGGGAGCGTCGGCCTCAGGAAGCTGACCTCGACCGCACGCGGCAGCGCCACGGGGGTTGTGGTGATCGGCTCGGGGGTCGATACCGGCAGGTCAGCCGTAGACCGATTCCTTGTGGTCTCGGTAGATTCCTCCGCATTTGCGGTCGGCTGCTCGATCGGGGCGGGACGGTGGTGGAGCACCTTGGCGACCAGATCGGATCCGAAGTAGATCGACCCGACTGGCAGCGAGGTGGCGAGCAGCACCAGGGCCCAGTTCGCCGGGTCCCAGTCCGCGAGGCGCCCCCACTCGACCGTGCGGCCGTGCAGATCGGGCACCAGGCCGTGTACGTAGTTGAGGACCAGCGAGGCAGCCGTGTAGGTGCCCAGCACGCGCAGCGCGAACGTGCGGTCCCGCCCGGCGAGCACCAGGGTGGCGACCAGGGCGAGCGCCATCAATCCGTCGACCACGAACGGGTAGAGCGTTGCGGCCGTACTGTCGGCACCCACGGCGTTGGCGATGTCGCGCAGTGCGTTCCATGAGACGCGAAACGCCATGCCGACCACCGCGACCAGCGCGGCCACCAGGAGGATCTTTCCCGTGCGGTTCATGCCGCACCGCCCGTCCGCCGCAGTCGACGCCCGTGCAGGAGCCACCCGGCGAACTGCACCGCAGCCCCGCCCGCAACGGCGTACCGGCTGGCGGGCTCATGGAGCGCGAGCAGGCAGACGGTGGCGGCCATCATGGCCAGCGCGCCCACCACGATCAGGGCCAGGGCCCCGCCGCTGGGGGAAGGCTTCGTGTGCGCGCTCATGCCGCTTCCCCCGTCCCGGAGAACGTTCCGGCAGAGTGGGCGGCGACCCGCAGGAGCGGCACGGTGCGGGTGAGCGCGTCGGCATACAGCGCATCCCAGGCGGCCACCTCATCGCCGCTCTCGCCGTCCTCCCGCAGCTCCGCGAGCACCTCGCGGGCCACGTCCAGACGGGCCGCACGCTCCGCGCGGGACTCGGGCCTGAGCGGGCCGCGAAACAGCTCCTGGAACGCCTCGCGGTCACTGCCCGCGGGCAGTTCGTCGAAGCCGAGCGCAAGCTCCTCGAACTCGAGCGTGTTCAGGGCCTGGTGGTTGCCGATGTAGCTACGCATGGGGTGACTCCTGGATTCGAAGGGAGAAGGAGCCGGGGTGGCCTCGGTCTTTGGCGAGAGGGCGGCCACCCCGGCGAGAAGGGGCTCAGACGGTGGCGATGATGAGCGCGGCGACCAGCAGCCACAGGTGATGGAAGGACTGGTCAAGGGCGTAGGCGCCGGTCCCGATGTGCGGGTTGTCGTCACGCTCGGGGCGCGGGGCACCGAGCCGGTAGAACTCGGCCTTGCCGGTCACCTTGGCCAGCCACGCGAGAGTGCTGCGACGATCCGCCCACCAGTGCGTGACGGCATCAATGCCCAGCCCCAGCACCAGGCCAGGCAGGCTCACGGAGAGGTTCAGCAGCCACAGGACCGGCAGCAACAGCACGAGCTTCGTGGCGGTCAGCGTGGCGACATGGCGGGCTCCCGCGAGTCGGCCAACCCAGCCCGGACGGCCCTTGTGCGCGGACTGGCAAGACGTCTGCACCCAGTGATCGCCCACACTGTGAGCGACGTACAGGGCGACGAACACAGCAGCGAAAACAGCAGCCATCGGGCAACTCCTCGAAGGGAAGGAAGTGCCGGGGCGGCCTCGGTCCTTTGGCGAGAGGCGGCCAGCCCCGGCAGGGAAGTCCAGACCGGTGAACGGGTCCGGTAGAGCCCCGACCGGGAGTCGAACCCGGCCTTGCGACCATCGGGGCGGTTGGCGAGCGGCTGGCCAGTCACTTGCGATAGAAGCCGTTGCAGTTGGTGGCCAGGTGGTTCAGGCAGGCCGGGCAGTCCTCGAACATGCCGAGCCCCTTATGCGCGGCAGGGTCGTGGGCGTGCTGCCAACACTGCGGGCACTGATTGGGCGGACACGGCGGGATACCGAACAGGCCCATGGCGGGCTCCTCTCGGATCGTGGGCTCGGGGCTGTCCCGTGCTCCCCTCGACCGGGCCCGTGCCAGACGGGCCCGGCGGGCAACCGGTCAGCGCTCGAAAGGCCAGCGGCCCTTCTGCTCATTGACCTCATGGATCGGCATGTGCCGCCGGAAGCCGTCCGGCAGCGAGATCACAGCGGTCCTGCTCTGGAGACCGACAACCGTGTACGTCTCGCCCTCGTGCTCAACCTCGGCGCCCATCAGGTCGCCATCCCGGTGGTCATGGTCGGTGCGCTTACGCATGAGCAGCCCTCTCTGGTAGTCGTCGGTGGCCGTGCGCGCCCCGGCCGGGAGTCGAACCCGGCCTGCGACCGTCGGGGCGGTGGAAGCGAGGGCTGGGCCTCGCGAAGGTGCTGCGGATTTCAGATCACGCAATGCCGGTCACGCCCCGGAGGGCGGAACCGGGCAGGCCACCCGGCCCGACATGGTCGGTCGGGATGGTGACCCGCACCCATCGACCACCCCTGTTCAGGTGACTGGGTCGGCACGCTGTTGAGTTCTCAAGGCGGTTCCGCTCCCAGCCCGTCGGCGAGCGACTGAAGTCGCTCCCCCAGGTCTTCCGACTGGTGCGGGTACTGCGGTTCGTGCGGCTCCGTCGGTCTCGGCGGGCACTGCCGCAATGAGGAACATGTATTACGTGTTCCTCATCATGCAGAGGGAGGTTCGCGCCGTCAAGCCCTTCGGCTGTTTGGGGTTCTGCGAGTCCCTCGCGTCGATGTGCTTACAGACTGGCCTGGCGACCGAAGACGATCGACCTCGCACATGTACGACTTGTGGACGACTTCGCTACGGTGAAGTCGTCCCAAGTCGTCCCAGCCAGGGGAGAGTTCGCCACATGGCCAATGAGAGGCTCCGAGGCGCGATCGTCGAGAGCGGGATGACGCTCGACAAAGTGGCCGCGAGGTTAGGCGTCTCAGCGAAGACGGTTGAGCGTTGGATCGGTGAGCCGAACCGCAAGCCGTACCGGCGCTTCCAGTACGCGACCGCCTCGCTCCTGCAGTGCGAGGTGTCTTACCTGTGGCCGGAAGAGCGGACCTCCGCCGAGGTCACCGAGGCTGGGAACGCTGAGCTGATCAAGCTCTACCCGCACCGATCCGTCGTTCCGAGCCGCCTGTGGCCACAGCTCTACGCACAAGCAACCCAGTCCTTCGACGTGGTCGTCTACTCGGGCTTCTGGCTCACCGAAGACCCTGCATTCCACCGGGTCGTCAAGGAGAAGTCAGCGGCGGGCGTCTCGCTCCGCTTCATGCTCGGGGACCCGGACTGTCCGGCCGTAGCCGTCCGTGGCGAGGATGAGGGAATCGGGCCTGCCATGGCGAGCAAGATTCGGAACGCGCTCATCAACTACAGCCCGCTCTTCGGGCTTCCCGGAGTCGAGTTCCGGCTCCACAGCACGACGCTCTACAACTCGCTCTACCGAGCCGATGACGAGATGCTCGCCAACGGCCACCTCTACGGCGTTGGCGCATACATGGCTCCCGTCCTGCACCTGCAACGCGTGCCCGGTGGCGAACTGTTCGACGCCTACGCTGAGAGCATCGAACGGGTCTGGGAGTCAGCTAGGCCCATCTCTTCACCCGCCGATCGCGGAGGTCCCCACGCATGAGCCGAGTCGACTACTTCCGCGACCCCAACGCGCCCAAGGCGAACTCGGTGGTCCCTTCCGTCACAGCGGTCGTCCTTGACGATGCCGGGGAGCTCCTACTTATCCACAAGACGGACAACGACCTTTGGGCGCTCCCGGGTGGCGGCCACGACATCGGCGAACGCGTCGGCGACACCGTCGTACGGGAAGTACTGGAGGAGACGGGGATCACCGTCGAGATTGACAGCATCGTGGGTCTCTACACCGACCCTCAGCACGTTCTCGCCTACGACGACGGCGAGGTACGGCAACAGTTCTCGATCTGCTTCCGTGCCCACCCGACGGGCGGTTCGCTGCGGACCAGCAGCGAATCCAAAGAGGTCCGCTGGGTCGACCCAGCGGACCTCGATGATCTCGATATTCACCCGTCCATGCGGCTCCGTATCCAGCACGGACTGGACGACTCCCGCCAAGAGCCTTACATCGGCTGATCTGCGACGGGGGCCTGAGCAAGGCGGCCCTCCACTCGTTCCACAGCTCCGTGGATCTCGGGCGCCGCGCGTTGAATGAAGCGGCCGACGATGGTGTCTGGGCCATACCTCTGCACGATCTCGTCAAGCCGCTTGGTCGACGTGGTGTGCGTGCCGTCCGGGGTGGTCGTCATGTCGCAGAAGAGGAGCGCGTCAACGAGGTCGGGCCGCTCTAGCTCGAACTCGGTCTCCAACTCTTGCCTGAGCCCTCGCTCCTCTGCCTCAAGGAGAGCACAGGAGTGATGCGCCACGAGTCGGATCACCCGCTCGTCCGCCCGTTCCTGGTCCCGGAGAAACCGAGCCCCGTCAAGCGGGTGGAAGCCAGTGACAGCGATCTGCGGTGAGTATCCGATGTCGTGCAGTACGGCGGCTGCTTCCAGCAACTCCGCATCGTCACCCAGGATCGAGCCCAGAGAGCGGGCGCGCTCGGCGACCCCCAAAGAGTGCGCCCACCTGCGCGGCAGCGGATCGGACAGCAGCGATTCGGAGAGCGAGTACGCCCACTCAGTCAGTCCCATGGCGCCAAGGCTACGGCCGGCCGCTGGACGTCGGGAGAGCGCGAACAGTTCGCCCCTTGCCGTGGACAGTGGCGAGCAAGCCCGTTCCCTCCATCTGTGCAAGACCGCGGCGCACAGCAGTGCGAGATACACCGAACCGCTCGCAGAGCTTGGCCTCGGACGGATACGTATCCCCGATCACGAGCGAGTCCTCGTCGATCACTGCAATCATGCGATCCACGAGGGGGCGCCGGTCGCCGCCCCGAGAGACCCGCCATCCCACCCCAGGGGCAGACTCAAGGACACCCTCGGCTTCCAAGGTCTTGAGAGCCCGGCGAATCGTGTTGCGCGCGACCCCATGCGTACGTACAAGGTCAGCCTCGGACGGCAGATCGTCGACGATCTCGCCCTCTTCGATGCCCTTCCGAAGGGCCTCCGAGATCACCATGTAGGTTCCGCGCGGACTGGCCTCCGGCACTGGGGCTCCTCTCGTGTCTCTCCGTTGCTCGCTGCCAAGAATCGCACGGTCGCGCGGAACGCATCAGGGCTGCTCCTGTGGTTGTGGCCTTCCTGCGGCAGGTCTCTGCCTTCGCGAGGCAATCAGCGCTACGACCGACCAGGCCGGTCGGCACCTCATGCGTGTAGCCCTGAGGCTTCCAGCGGCTTCGCGACAAGGGGGCCCGGACAGTCTGTCCGGGCCCCCTTGAACCGCGTGCTGCGGGTGCAGCGGGGACACTCCTGTACATGGGTGCAGGGTTAGCAGGAATCCTCGGAGCCGCAATCGGAGGCTTACCTTGGAGCAGTCGGAGAAATTATCTCAGCCTCCACCGCAGGGCGCAAGCAATTTAGATCCAGGCTCACCCAAACGCAATGAGAGGCCAGGCGCGCAGTCCACACAAATTAGGCCGGTGGACCCCACGGAACGAATGACTGCATGTGAACGCAGAGAAGTTTCGGTGCGCGAAATGCCCGCCCTGGTGCAGCGTCCAGAGAATGGCGATGACCCTTAGTCACTCGATGAGTATGCTTTCTGGGGCGAGGAAGGGGTGGTGACACATGTAGCACATCGATGCCGTACGCGGGTTGTGAGTATTGCAGGTATTGCAAAAGCGCGTCGTTCCAACACTCAGGCGAACCCCTGCGTTTTGCGCCCAGGTCTCGCCCATGACTCTGTCTGCAGCTTCCGGCAGAGGCTCGTCAGGGTATTTAGATACGACCTGTGGCGGTAGGGGTGATAGCGCGATCGCGTCAACTTCCCCGTCAGTGAGTCGCGTAGGTTCTGTCGAGCGGAGCACGGTAAGGCGAGGATCAGAGGTACCGCTGGAAACATTGATAAGCACCCTGCTCTCCCATCCGCACCCTGCGCTTACAAGGTGTGTTCCAGCCTCGGTCAAACCGATACCGGCGAGAAGCCAGCGCACGGTTGCCGTGCACCACTCGTGCTCTCCGATTCTGTAGGCGTCGATTTCACCGATGCTTCCAGGTTGAACCTGCAGATCACTCATCCATGAAATTAGCCTTGCTGGAGCCGTCGGCGCGCCCAGGGTTCCAGTCCAAATAGTTGCGCTAAATGGCAACGGAACTGATGCCCTTCGTGCAGCATCAGCAACAGCCCAACAGGATAGTTGAGACTTGAGAATTTCAGAAACGTTCTTCTCGTCGGCCGTCACGGAAGTGGTGAAACGTTCGACCACACCATCGAGGGATGTCAGGTGCACAAAATTCTTCAATCGTGCCACGTCGGCATCCATGGGAGTTTGGTACGGGCTTTGCCCGTCGCCGAAGTCTTTTGTGTTTGAGCTTACGAAATGTACTGTCTCATCTGGGTTAGTGCGCGCATACTCAACCGCGGACATCCAGATCGCCGCGTCCCGGAATCCCGTTTTTCCGGCCTTTGCTCCATCTTGTGTCTTGCATGGCACGAGGCCGTTTGCTTCGCGGAACGCGGCCTCTCGCAAAGCGCTTTCGCTGGTGGGTATGACGTCGACGACACTCCGCCATGATGCGCGCCAGTGCTGTCGAACGCGCTCTGTGTTCTGCTCTTGCAGAGGTGAGGCGGCCCCCCAAGGTGTGACCTCATCGAGGGACTTCAGCGCTCTGGCCGCTGCCTCGTACTTCTGTGTGTACTTCACCGCTTGCTGGGCGGCGAGTTCTTCAAGCACCATCCACGGGACGGCGACTCCTTCGTTCCCAACAGCTCGGATAGCTCGCAGCAAGTCTGCGCTGCTGCTGTCAAGGCCGCATCCACGCAGAATGCATGTATCTAGAACGATCAACGCCCGCCTCCTGCAGACTCGTTGAAGCGATCACCCGAGGATTGCAGGGGGCGCCTGTGTGCGCATCCGATTTGGCAGGGGCGTCGCGCACTGATTCCCCCATGCGTCCCCCCGCCGCGGGGTGGAGAGCAAGATGTTGCAGGTCAATGGGGACGGGTACGGCCTGCTGTAAATTTGCCGACTCAGCCTTCCCAGGTTTGAATCCTGGTGCCGCCATCAGCATGGGCAAGGCCTCGCACCTGCCAAGGCGACTACGGGACCGTCACGTTCCCGCGGGCTCGGTCACTGACCGGGCTTTCGGCACACCCGCTTCGCGTCCCCTCGTCTGCTCTTGGACCAGCACGCGCAGCTCGGCCGGCGTGGGCCACGGCGCACTGCGGTGAATCATGCGGTGGCAGTTCGAGCAGATCAGCGCGAGATCGGCCAGCCTCGTAGTGCCCTCTCCGGCCACGTGGAGAGGCACCACGTGATGACACTCGATGTAGCCCTTGCCCCGCTCGCCGTACACCTTGGCGAAGTCGAAGCCACACGCTTCGCATGACAGGGTGCCACCTTGCTTGAGGACTGAGGCAATCTTCCTTGTGCGGAGAGCCTTATTGCGCTCGCGTGTGCGGTGGCGGCGATAGAGCACACGTCCCTCGGGCGCGCTGACGTCATCGTCCAACTCCTCGTCTTCGGGCAGCGGTACAGGCTGAAGGCCCCCGGAGCGCAGCCCCTCGCGAAGTAGCTCAGCTGCCCGCGCCATCTCTGCCGGACGGTCCAGGAAGTCTTGCAGCACCTCGCGGTCCAGCTGCCCGCCGTTCGTAGGCTGGCCCTTGTAGTCAGGGTGGAAGCTGGCGATGTTGAGCGTCTTGTACGCCGCTCCGTTCCGATTGCGGTACTCGGCCGCGCGCTGCTCCGGGGGGTAGGCGGACAGCAACTGCAGAAGGTCGGACAGCTCTGCCACTCCCGGGTCGGATGCAGAAAGGCCCTGCCAGCCGTTCCGGGCGACGACATCGCAGGCCAACACCAGCTCGTCCCGGGTCCATTTGGGGCTGCGCGATACACCGATCCGGAAACCCTCGCGCTTCAGCCAGTCGACGGCATGGCCCACGCCGCCGCTCAGCTCCTGCCAGGTGAGCGCCCTGCCTTGCGAGTGCTTGTGCGCTACTCCTGCCACGGCCTTGGAGTCGTACTCCTTGCCCTCGTGCAAGATGAGGTACTTCCGGGCTCGCTTGAACTCGTACAGCTCCAGGAAGCTCTCAGCTCCCAGGTCGTCGTACTCCTGCATGGTCTTCAGGATGTCTTCGCGCGAGATGGCCCCTTTTTCCATGCGGGGAGACTACGGGGCAGGTACGACAAGGCACTCGTCTACTCTCGCCCTCCACACCGAGACCAACAGGGTGTACCGGAGGTGTCCCAGCTGCCCGACTGTTCGGTTACCCCAACTGACCTGCACAAACAAGTGGGACGGGAGAATCGAGACTGTCCCACCTGTCCGGTCAAGACGGCTGTACCACCCTCGGGGCTGGAGGTGGTACAGCCCGATGGCAAAGCCGACCTTCTATAAGTGGCGGGCGCCGGAGGCGACTTCAGACCCCCCGGATCTGCTGGCTTCTAGCGCGACCGCCACGCGATGAACGCCGTAATGGCGGCTAGGTCCGCTCGTCGACAGTCGCCCATCCCCTAAGCGTGGGTACTCCTGCACCACGCCCTGTCCCACCTGTCCGACTGTCCGGTTACCCCCATCCACCTGCACAAACAGGTGGGACAGCGAGAATCGAGGCTGTCCCACCTGTCCGGTTAAGACGGCTGTACCACCCTCGGGCCCGGAGGTGGTACAGCCCGTCGGCGAAGCCGACTCCTGTAGGTCGCAGACGCCGGAGGCGGCTTCCTTTGATCTCTTTCACCGAGTCGCCTGTCGAATACGTGTCGAAGTCCGCGACGGCAGCTCTGTGGGCGCCGAGAAACGTGCAGGTTGCGGGCATGATCTCCGCGCACCGTGCCAGTTTCTTCTAAGCGCTTGGCCGCAGGTTCGAGTCCTGCCGGGGGCGCACAGTCCGTACGCGTTCGGCCCTCCTCACCGGAGGGCCTTTTTGCTGGTGCGGGGACCCTAGCGAGAAGCCCGTAGCGGCTACGTAAGCGCCGGGGCGTCCCCAGGTGGTGGCAGAGGTCAGGTGCTGGCCGCGGTGGCCTCACTCCGGTGGGGAGCGGGCTCCTGGCCGCCGCGCGCGACCGTCACCCCGGGCTTGCGCTCGGCCAGCATCATGTAGATGGCCACCGACAGGAGCGCGCAGATCACGGCGCTCGCCCAGAGCACGGCCTGCCAGGCGTCCGTGAAGCCCTCGGCCACGAAGTCGAAGAAGCTGGGGCGTACGTCCGCGGGCAGCTTCTCCAAGGGGCCGGTCAGGTCACCCGAGTTGATGTTGTTGGCCAGGTCGGCGGGATCGCCCTTGTATGCCGGGAACCTGTCGACGCCCTCGTTCAGCCACTTCTGTACGAGGTTGACCAGCGCCGAACCGGCCGCCGCGATGACCACGGCCTCGCTGCCCAGGCGCAGGGTGTTGAGGAACCCCGCGGCGGTGCCGGTCGCCTCGGGGGCCACCACCGTCAGGACCGCGCCGTCGACCAGGCCGAAGTTGAGGCCGAGACCGATGCCGAGGAGGATCAGCGGGCCCGCGAGCCCCCCGAGGCCGATGCCGGGTTCGAGGACGACGGCGAGCCAGGCGACGCCGAGGGTCAGACAGGCCAGGCTGAGCGCGAAGACCGAACGCGCCGACCAGCCCCACTTGACCAGGCGCCCGGCGAGCAGGGGCGTGGGCAGGATGGGCAGCGTCATCAGGAGCATCGTGCTGCCCGCGGCCTGGCTCGTCGACTTGTTGGCAACCAGTAGGTAGTTCGGCAGCAGGGGCAGCAGGATCACGAACGCGAAGGTGACGACGACGGGGATCAGGCAGAGCGCCATGAACTTGGCGTTGCGCAGCAGCCGCAGGTCGAACATCGGATGCGTCTGCCGCTTCTCCACCACGACGAAGACGGCCATCAGGAGCACCGCGCCGGCCAGGCAGCCGAGGACGCCCGGACTCGCCCAGCCCCACTGTGGTCCCTCGACCATGCCCAGCATGAGCAGGAAGAGGCTGCCGACGAACGTGGCCGTGCCCGGCCAGTCGACCTTGGCCGCGCTCTCGCTGCGGGACTCCCGCATGAACGGCACGGCGAACAGGACGAGCAGCATCAAGACGGCGTGCGCCCCGTAGAAGGAGCGCCAGCCGAGGGTGTCCGCGAGGACACCGGCGATCATGGCGCCGAGCGCGAGGCCACCGCCCGTGGCGATACCGACGGCGGCGAACACCCGGGTGCGGGCGGCGCCTTCGAAGCTCGTGGCGAGGATGGAGCTGCCGCTGGTGAGGAGCCCGGCGGCGCCGACTCCCGCCACCGCGCGCGCGAGGTCGAGTACGTAGATGTCGGTCGCGACCGCGCTGACGAGCGATGCCACGGTGAACAGCACGGCGCCGATGGTGAACACGCGGCGCCTGCCGAGCAGGTCGGCCAATGCTCCGCAGGCCAGCATGAAGCTGGCGAAGGTCAAGTTGTAGGCGTGCACGACCCATTGCAGGGCATCGAGGGATGCGTCCGTGTCCAGGCCGATGTGTGGCAACGCCACACCCGAGCCGGTCACGGAGGTCGGCAGGATCAGCAGGGTCAACAACACCGCGATCAGCGTTACTTGGGGGCTCGACCCTCGGGTTCGCCCACCTGAACGGGAAGACAACTCGTGCGCTCCTTATAGAGGAATCAGGAGAGAGGAATCAGGGGGAGGAGGGGTCAGGCGGGGATGGAGTTGGCGACGCCGCCGTCGACCAGCAGGTCGACGCCGTTGACGTAGGAAGCGGCGTCGGAAGCAAGGAACGCGACGGCGGACGCGACCTCCTCGGGGGTGCCGATGCGCCCTAGGACCACGTCCTGGCGGCTCGCCTCACGGGCCTCGTCGGTGGGCACGGACTCGCGGAACATGTCGGTGTCGATGTAGCCGGGGCTGATCGCGTTGACCCTGATACCGCGGTCGGAGAGGGCGCTGGCGAGGGTCTTGGCCAGGTTGGCGGCGGCGGCCTTGGTTGCCGCGTACAGCGAGCCGACGGCCAGGCCCCTGTGGTGGGTCCACGACGCGTTGATGACGATCGAGCCGCCGTCCGTGAGCAGCGGGAGCGCGTGCTTGACGGTGAAGAAGACACCCTTGAAGTTGGCGTCCACCACGCTGTCGAAGTCTTCCTCGGTGAACTCCTCGATCCGCTTGAAGACGCCGATACCGGCGTTGGCGAACACCACGTCGATCCGCCCGAAGTGCTCGCGCACCTCTCCCATGAGCCGGTCGAGGTCGGCGGGCTTGGACACATCGGCGGGCAGCGCGAGCAGCCGGTCGCCCGCGTCCAGGCGCTCGGCGGCACGCTTGAGGCGGTCCTCGCCGCGCCCGGTGATGACCACCTTCGCGCCCTCGTCGAGGAGGAGCCCGGCGGTCGCGAATCCCATGCCGGTGGCGCCGCCGGTTATGAGGGCTGTCCTGCCGTCGAAACGGGCCGATTCTGAAGTGCTCTGCATGGTGAAATCCCCAGCCATTCAAAAGAAGTGAGCTGAGAAGAGCTGCCGTACGAGGCAGGTCCGTGCTCACGTGAAGCATCCTGCTCGCTGTCACCGGGGCATGAGGAGAGCCAACCTATGGTGGTGTCATGACCACCACCCACACCCCAACCGTCCGTGCGGCTCAGGCCAAGCCGCGACGGGAGGACCTGCGCGACTTCCTGCGCACGCGCCGCGCCAGGGTGATGCCGGAGGATGTCGGTCTCCCCGGCCGCGGGCTGCGGCGGACCCCTGGCCTGCGACGCGAGGAGGTGGCCACGCTCGCCGGTATCGGCATCTCCTGGTACACCTGGCTCGAACAGGGGCGGGTCATCAAGGTCTCGGAGTCGGTCGTGGAGTCGATCAGCCGCGTCCTCAGCCTCGACTCCGCCGAACGCGATTACTTCTACCGCCTGGTGGGGCTCAACCCGCCGCCCGCGGTGACGGACACGATCCCCATGGCCGAGCTCGAACGGCTCATGGACTCGTGGTCCCCGTATCCCGCCTATGTCCTCGACCGCTGGTGGAACTACGTACTGACCAATTCATCGGCCCAGGCGGTGTTCGGTGTGCCGCGCAGTGGTCAGAACTGCCTGGTGCTGTTCTTCACCGAACCGAGATACCGGCACTTCTTCACCAATTGGTCCACTCTCGCGCCTCAAGTCGTTGCCGACTTCCGGAGTGCCGCAGCGTCGTTTCCCGGTGACGCGCGATTCACCGCGATCCAGCGCGGGCTCTGCGAAAGGAGTCCGGAATTCGCGCAGTTGTGGGAGCAGCACGACGTCCGCGCGGAGTCGAACGGCACCAAGGCGGTGGTCCACCCGGTCATGGGCGAGATGACCTTCGACCACCTCGTCATGCATCCCTCGACCCGTCAGGACCTGCGCGTGTCCGTGCACTTGCCGCGGGACGGTGAGGCACGGCACCGCCTGGAGCGGCTCCTTTCCGAACCTGATTGATCGCTTTCTGATTGATCGCTACTCCGGCAGTCGCAGCTCCCCGTAAGCGCCCTTCGGGACGGCTGGCTTCTTTGGCGTGGCAGCAGGCACGCGCGCGTACCCCGTGCCCTGCTCCGGACGCCCGTCCGCCTCCCCCTTGTTGGGCCAGTGCGCCATCGCCCGCTCGGCCTGTGCGGTGATGGTGAGCGAAGGGTTCACGCCCAGGTTCGCGGAGACCGCCGAGCCGTCCACCACGGAGATGCCCGGGTGGCCGTAGAGGCGGTGATAGGGGTCGATCACTCCCGTGGCCGGTGAGTCGCCGATGGGGCAGCCGCCCAGGAAGTGTGCGGTCAGCGGTTTGCCGAGGAGCTCGCCCAGGTTCGTGCCCGCGAAGCCGTTGATGCGCTCGGCGACCAGGCCCGCCGCCTCCCAGCCCTCCGCGATGTGCACGGGGTTGGGCGCGCCGTGCCCCTGCTCGGCCGTCAGCAGGCGGCGGCGTCCCAGGCGGGTGGTGAGGGAGTTGTCGTGGGTCTGCATGACGAGGCCGATGATCGTGCGCTCCGACCAGCGGTGGGTCGACGCGACGCGCGCCACGAGCACGGGGTGGGTGAGGAAGGCGAGCACGGCGGCCAACGGCTTGGGGAGGTTCCGGCGGTACTGCGGGACGCAGATCAGCGCCATCAGGTTGGAGCCCTTGCCGTAGCGGACGTTCTCGATGTGGGTGGTGGGGTTCGGGTGGATGGAGGACGTGATGGCGACGCCCCGGGTGAAGTCCAGGGGGCGGCCGGCGCCACGCTTCTTGCGGTAGCGGCGGGGGAAGGTCACCGCGCCCACCAGGGCCTCCGAGTTGGTGCGGGTGAGCCTGCCGAGCCGGTCGGAAAGGCGCGGCAGGATTCCCTCGTCCTTCATACGGTGCAGGAGGGTCTGGGTGCCGTACGTTCCCGCCGCGAGGACGACGTGGCGGGAACGCAGGACGGTGCGGCGGCCCTTACTGCCCAGGCGGCCCTTGCGGCCGATGCGGCGCTTGTCGGTAGGGACGGTCACCACCTCATGCCCGCCCCCGGCGACCTCGCGCACCGACACCACCGTCGTCATCGCGCGGATCTCCGCGCCCGCCCGCTCGGCCAGGTACAGGTAGTTCTCGGTGAGCGTGTTCTTGGCGCCGACCTTGCAGCCCGTCATGCACGACCCGCACTCGGTGCAGGCCGACCGCGCGGGCCCGGCACCGCCGAAGTACGGATCGGGAACTTCCGTACGTGCTCCGCCCGTTGAAGAGCTGGAACCGGTGGCGCCACCGGCACCGCCACAACCCCCCGCGTCCGCGCCGTCGCCGAAGAACACCCCCACGGGCGTCAGCCGGAAGGTGTCCGCCACGCCCATCCGGTCCGCCGCCGCCCGCAGATGCTCGTCCGCCTCCGTCGTGGTCGGGTTCTGGCGTACGCCGAGCATGCGCCTTGCCTGGTCGTAGTACGGGGCGAGTTCCGCCTGCCCGTCCGTGATGCCCGCCCACTGCTTGTCCCGGAAGAAGGCGGGCGGCGGTACGTAGAGGGTGTTCGCGTAGTTCAGCGAGCCGCCGCCCACCCCCGCGCCCGCCAACACCATGACGTTGCGCAGGAGATGGATGCGCTGGATGCCGTAGAGGCCCAGGGACGGCGCCCACAGGTAGTTCTTCAGGTCCCAGGAGTCGCTGGGCAGCGAATCGCGGGTGAAGCGGCGCCCCGCCTCCAGGACGCCGACACGGTAGCCCTTCTCGGTCAGGCGCAGGGCGGCCACGGACCCGCCGAATCCGGAGCCGACCACCAGTACGTCGAAGTCGTACGGCACCTGCGAGGCCTCCACCGCCTCACTCACCGTAGAGCGCCTCGATCTCGCCCGCGTACGCCGTCGCCACCGCATGCCGCTTGATCTTCAGTGAGGGCGTGAGCAGCCCGTTGTCCTCGGTGAACTCGCCCTCCACAAGGGAGAACCTGCGGATCGACTCGGCCCGTGAGACCGCCGTGTTGGCGTAGTCCACGGCCTTCTGGATCTCCGCGGTCATCTTCGGGTCCCGGCACAGTTCGGCGAGCGGGGTGTCCTTGGGGCGCTTGCGCACGGCGAGCCAGTGCTCGACGGCCTCCGGGTCCAGCGTGATGAGCGCGGCGACGTACGAACGGTTGTCGCCGACGACGATGCACTGCCCGACCAGGGCCCGGCCGCGCAGCCGGTCCTCCAGGATCGCCGGGGAGACGTTCTTGCCCCCGGACGTGACGATGATGTCCTTCTTGCGCCCGGTGATCGTGAGGTAGCCGTCGTCGTCGAGCGCCCCCAGGTCACCGGTCGCGAACCACTCGTCCCGCAGCACGGCGTCCGTCGCGGCCGGATTGTTCCAGTACGAGCCGAAGACGATGCCGCCCTTGATGAGCACCTCGCCGTCGTCCGCGATGCGTACGGCGGTGCCGGGCACCGGAAGACCCACCGTGCCGGGCCGGGGCTTCAGCGGCGGCGTGATGGTCGCGGCGGCCGTGGTCTCCGTCAGGCCGTAGCCCTCGTAGATGATGATCCCGGCGGCGTAGAAGAACAGGTTGAGGCGGCGGTCGAGGGGCGAGCCACCGCTGATCGCGTAGCGCAGCCTGCCGCCGACCTCCTTGCGGATCCGGCGGTAGACGAGCAGTTCGTACAGCGCCCAGCCGAGGTAGAGCCCGACCGAGGGGCCGGGGCCGCGCTTGTCGAGGAACTTGTTCAGATACGCCTCTCCGAACCGCACCGCGATCCCCTCGGCCCGGTCGAAGGACGCCCCGCGCCCGATCTTCTCCGCGGTCGCGCGCCCCGTGTCGTGGATCTTCTCGAAGAGGTACGGGACGCCGACGACGAACGTCGGCCTGAACGCGCGCAGTTCGGGCCTCAGCTCGTCAGGCTTGATGCTCGGGCAGTGGCCGAGCTCGATGCGGGCGAGCATGCAGGCGATCTGGATGGTGCGGCCCAGGATGTGGGCGAGCGGCAGGAAGAGCAGCGTGGAGGCGACCTGGCCCGTGATCTCCTTGAAGACGGGGTGCAGCAGGTCGACCGTGTTCGCGGCCTCGGCGTGCAGGTTGCCGTGGGTGAGGACGCAGCCCTTGGGCTTGCCGGTCGTGCCCGATGTGTAGCAGATGGTGGCGACGGAGTCCGGGGTGAGTGCGGACCTGCGCTTGGTCACTTCCTCGTCGGACAACTCCTTGCCCTGAGCCGCGAGTTCGAGCAGGGCGCCGTCGTCCACGCACAGGACGCGCGGTGGCTCGGCGAGGTCCCCGACCGCCGCTTCCGCCGTCGCGACGTTCTCCGCCGTCTCCGCGATCAGCAGCGTCGCGCCGGAGTCCCGCACGATCCACTCGATCTGCTCCGCGGCCGACGTCGCGTACACGGGCACGGTCTGCCCGCCCGCCGCCCAGATCGCGAAGTCCAGTACGGCCCACTCGTACCGCGTACGGGACATCAGCGCGACCCGGCCGCCCGGCTCGAGCCCGGCGGCGATCAGACCCTTGGCCGTGGCGGTGACTTCGCGCGCGAAGGCCGCCGCGGTGACCTGACGCCACTGGCCGCCCTGCTTGCGGCGCAGGACGACCGCGTCGGGCGCCTCGGCGGCGTTGGTGAAAGGAATGTCGGCGGTGCTGCCCGCTGTGGCCTTCGCCGCGAGCCGGGCGGTGCGCGCCTCGCGCACGGTTCCGCGCTCGTCCCGGACGAGCTCCACCGCGGCGCGCTCGCCCAGCTCGCTGTGGCGTTGCGCCCGTTTCAGATCCTTGCGTACGCCCATGACGGCTCCCGGCTCCCGGCTACCAGCTGACGTGCAGAGGTCATGCAGAGGTGATGCGGTGCGTACTTACTGGGAGGTCAACTTACTCAAGCGTAGGGAAAGTTCAATGGGGCGGGCAGCGAAGAAATCAGCGAGCGGCCGTCACGTCGGATCGGACCTCTCGGCCGGCACCCAGACTTCCCCCTCGAGCACCCGCCCCATCCCCACCCACACCATGTTCATCAGGCGCAGGGTGACACCCTCCGGCGACTGGCCGGGATGGCCGCTCATCCAGTCCGTGAGCGAGTCCGCGGCACCGACCAGCGCGTGTGCGACGAAGTCGGCGTCCTCATCGTCGAGTCGGGCGCCACCGGCGCTCTCCGCGATGCCGTCCCAGACCAGGCCCGCGACCTGAGCCATCACCGCGCGTCGCGCGTCGGCCACGGCGGAGGCGATCGCCTCGCTCAGCTCCGAGGCCTGGCGGTGCAGGACGACCCAGCTGTCGCGGTGCTCGGCGACGAAGGCGAAGAACGCCGAGAGGCCCGCGTGCAGGCGCAGTTCGGGTGCGCCGCCACCGGCCTGCGCCGCGCCCTGGAAGGCGGCGACCAGGCGGTCGGCCTCGCGCCGCAGGCAGGCGAGGAAGAGCCCCTCCTTGGAGTCCAGGTAGAGATAGACCATCGGCTTGGAGATCCCGGCCAGTTCGGCGATCTCGTCCACGGACGCGGCGTGGTAGCCGCGCTTGGCGAAGACCGTCACCGCCACATCGATGATCTGCTGCTCGCGCTCCTGGCGCGGAACGCGCCGACGCCGTCCCTCAGTTCTCCCGTTGACCGTCACCCTTGCAGCCTCCCAGACTCGGGGCTACCTTACCCCGTAGTAAGTTTACTGTTGAGTAAGGAGATTGCCATGACGGACGGCATCGGCGGCGCTGACGGCCTGGCCGGCCTCGACTTCGCGAGCGTCACCCCCGAGGAGTTCGCGAAGATCGTGAAGGGCCTGTCCGGCAAGGAGATCACCGAGATCGCCCAGGACGCGGAGCTGCGCGCCCGCGTCCTGCAAGAGGTGTTCGGGCGGATGGGCCGGCAGTTCAAGCCGGAGGCCGCGGGCACCGTCGAGGCCCTGATCCGCTGGAAGATCACGGGAGTCGACGAGGCGGTCTACGAGACGGAGATCTCGGAGGGCACCTGCACCGTCCGCGAGGGCCGGTCGGACGCCGAGCCGCGCGTCACGCTCGTCATGGCCGACGCCGAGTTCCTCAAGCTGGTCTCCGGCAACTCCAGCCCCGTGACGATGTTCATGATGCGCAAGCTCAAGATCGTGGGCGATGTGGCGTTCGCCGCGGGTCTGACCCGCTATTTCGACATCCCGAAGGCCTGAACCGACACGACCCCTCACACCGACTTCCGGAAGGGAACACGCCATGGCCTTCTCGTTCGAACTGACCGAGGAACAGCGGGACCTGCGCGGCTGGGTGCACGGCTTCGCGGCCGATGTGGTGCGGCCCGCGGCCGCCGAGTGGGACGAGCGCGAGGAGACGCCCTGGCCCGTCATCCAGGAGGCCGCCAAGATCGGCCTGTACGGATTCGAGTCCCTGGCCGATCTGTTCGGCGACCCCAGCGGCATCTCGCTGCAGATCGCCAACGAGGAGCTGTTCTGGGGCGACGCGGGCATCGGGATGGCCCTGTTCGGCACGTCGCTCGCGGTGGCCGGGATCTTCTCGGCGGGCACCCCCGACCAGCTCGCCGAGTGGGTGCCGCAGTGCTTCGGCGACGAGGACGATCCCAAGGTCGCGGCGTTCTGCGTCTCCGAGCCCGACGCCGGCTCGGACGTGTCGGCGATGCGCACGCGCGCGACGTACGACGAGGCACGCGACGAGTGGACCCTGTCGGGCCAGAAGGCGTGGATCACGAACGGCGGCATCGCCGAGGTCCACGTGGTCGTCGCGTCCGTCGATCCCGCCCTTGGCTCGCGGGGGCAGGCCGCGTTCATCGTGCCGCCCGGCACGCGGGGCCTCGAAGGCGCCAAGAAGATAAAGAAGTTGGGGCTGCGGGCCTCGCACACCGCGGATGTGTTCCTGGACGACGTACGCGTGCCGGGGCACTGCCTGCTCGGCGGCAAGGAGCGGCTCGACGCCCGGCTCGCCCGCGCGCGGGAAGGGACGAAGGCGGGTTCGGGAGGCCGCGGGCAGGCCGCCATGGCGACCTTCGAGGTGAGCCGCCCGACGGTGGGGGCGCAGGCCCTCGGCATCGCGCGGGCCGCGTACGAGTACGCGCTCGACTACGCGGGCTCCCGGGTCGCCTTCGGCCGCCCCATCATCGAGAACCAGTCCATCGCCTTCGCGCTCGCCGATCTGCGGACCGAGATCGAGGCGGTGCGGCTGCTGATCTGGCAGGCGTCGTGGATGGCGCGGAACGACAAGGCGTTCGACGCGGGGCAGGGCTCGATGTCCAAGCTGCGGGCCGGGGAGCTGGCTGTTTCGGCGACCGAGAAGGCGGTGCAGGTGCTGGGGGGTGCCGGGTACAGCCGGGAGCATCCGGTGGAGCGGATGTACCGGGACGCGAAGATCTACACGATTTTCGAGGGGACGAGTGAGATCCAGCGTCTCGTGATCGCGAGGGCGATTTCCGGTCGGCAGATTCGCTGAGCGGGGCAGGTCGCAGGCCGCAGGGCCGCAGGCCGCAGGCCAGAAGCCGTGCGCACCGCAGGTCACCGGCTTCGCCGAGTTCGTCCTCGATCGCCGGACGGGCTGAATCGCCGGACGGGCTGAATCCCTTAAGCCGCCGCTGACCGGCGCCGATAAAAGATCATGACGTCGACGCAACTCTCCCTCCGCGAGCCCGACGCCGTCCTCGGGCTGCTCAACAGCAGACGCGACGCCACGCGCGGTCTCCGGCGCGGCGTCCTGTGTCTGCTGCCGGCCTGCGTCATCGCGTTCGCCGGGTTCCAGCGTCGGTGGATGTCCGACGACGGGCACATCTACGTCCGTACGGTCCGCCAGATCCTGGCCGGCAACGGCCCCGTCTTCAACGCGGGCGAGCGCGCCGAGTCCTCCACCGGCACCCTCTGGCAGTGGCTGCTCGTGCTCGCGGGGCTGCCGGGCATCGACATCGCGAGGGCCGCGATGTACGGCGGGCTGCTGCTGACCGCCGCCGGGTTCGCGTTCGCCTCGCTCGGGGCGCTGCGGCTGTACGCGGACAAGGCCGCCCTCCCCCTCGGCTGCCTCGTCCTGCTCGCTCTGCCGCCCGTCTGGGACTTCGCCACCTCCGGCCTGGAGACCGGCCTCGCCACCTGCTGGATCGCGGGGGCCTGGCTGCTGCTCGTCACGCGGGCGCATTCGCTCGCCACCTGCGTGGTCATCGGACTCGGCCCCCTCGTACGGCCCGACCTGGCGCTCGTGTCCGCCGTCTTCCTCGGCGCGCAGTGGCTGATGGCGCGGCCCTCGCGCCGGAGCGCCATCGGCGGGCTCGGGGCCGCCCTCGCGCTGCCGGTCGCGTACGAGATCTTCCGGGTCGGGTACTACGGACAGCTGATGCCGCTGCCCGGCGTGACCAAGGAGGCGTCGCAGAGCCTGTGGGGGCGCGGGTTCGGCTACCTCGCGGACTTCGCGGGGCCCTATCTCCTCTGGGTGCCCGCGCTGTTCCTGCTCGCGGCCCTGCTGCCCGCGACGGCGATCCGACGGGACGCCGCTTCCCTCGTCCCCGCGCTCGCTCCCGTCGTCGCGGGGCTCCTGTGCTGGGTCTACGTCATCAAGGTGGGTGGCGACTTCATGCACGGCCGGATGTTCCTGCCGGGTCTCCTTCTCATGGTCCTGCCGGTCTTCCTGGTGCCCGTCACGCGCGCGTGGACCATCGCCGCGGTGGGCGTCGGGATCTGGGCCCTGACCTGCGCGAGCTGGCTGCGGATCCCGTACGAGGGGCGGATCGGTCCCGGTGGCGTCGCGGACGAGCGCGGTGTGTACGTCCAGCAGAACGCGGCCCCCCACCCCCTCCACCACGACTTCGCGGGCTACCCGAGCAACGTCGCGTACGCACGTCTCGTACGCGAAGCCGATCGCGCGGGCACGCCGAGCCTGTTCCTCGCAAGGACCCCGGCCACCGCCAACACCCCCACCGTCACCGGCGTCTACAGCACGCTCGGCTTCAGCGGCACGGTGGTTCCCCTGGACGGCGCCGCCCTCGACCCGATCGGCCTCGCCTACCCGCTGGCCGCCCACTCCGAGCGCATCAACGGCCGAGTGGGCCACGACAAGCGGCTCCCGGACACCTGGATCTTCGCCGACCGCGGCCGCGGGCCCCTCCCCGAAGGCCTCTACCGNNNTCCCCGAAGGCCTCGACCCGGCGGGTGTCGCCGCCGCCCGGCGGGCGCTCGGCTGCGGGCCGCTGGCCGAGCTGCGGGCGGCGACGCGGGATCCGATGACGCCGGGGCGGTTCCTGCGCAACGTCACCGGGGTGTGGGAGCGGACGTCGTTCCGCTTCCCGAACGATCCGGTGCGGGCCGAGCGAAAGCTCTGCGGCGGCTAGCCGGGGAGGGCGGTCGGCGGCTGGATCACGCCGGTCCTGTGCGGCCCGTCGAACGTCAACTTCCGCTGCATCCATGGGTCTTGAATGTTGAGCGATCACGTCTGATGCTGGCGGTTCTTGTTGCCTTACGTTCGGAGTTGCAGCATGAGCGCACATCTGCCGAGCCGCCGGTCGTTCCTCGCCACCGGCACCGCACTGGTCGGCTGGGCCGCGTTCGCCGCGCAGAAGCAGGCATTCGCGGCGGAGGGAGCGGCAGGGGGAAAGGCCCCCGAGTGGAACGCGAACCCGCGCGTGTTCCAGGTCAACAGAGAACCGGCGAGGACCAGACTCGTCCCGTACGCCTCCACCGCCGACGCCCTGCGCGGCGAGCTCACCAAGTCGCCGTACCACCGCTCCCTGAACGGCAAGTGGCGCTTCCACTGGTCGAGGAACCCCGAGCAGCGGCCCACCGGATTCGAGGCTGACGACTACGACGTCAGCGGCTGGGACCACATCCCCGTGCCCTCCAACTGGGAGATCGAGGGCTATCCGGAGCCGATCTACCTCAACATCAAGTATCCGTGGGAGGGCTACGAGAAGCCCGACTTCCCCGACGTACCCAAGGACTTCAACCCCGTCGGCTCCTACCGCCGCACCTTCACCGTCCCGGACGACTGGTCCGGGCGGCGCACGCTGATCTCCTTCCAGGGTGTGAAGTCGGCCTTCTTCGTCTGGGTCAACGGCAAGAAGGTCGGCTACAGCGAGGACAGCTACACCCCGGCCGAGTTCGACATCAGCCCCTACCTCCGCCCCGGCGCCAACTCCCTCTCGGTGGAGGTCTACCGCTGGTCCGACGGCAGCTGGCTGGAGGACCAGGACATGATCGACCTGTCCGGGATCTTCCGGGACGTGTATCTCTACGCGATCCCCCTCGTGCACGTCCACGACCTCTTCGTACGGACGGATCTGGACTCGGCGTTCCGCGACGCGACGCTGTCCGTCACCACCGTCGTACGCGACCGGACCGGCAAGGCGGCCAAGGGTGAACGCCGCGTCGAGGCCCAGCTCTACGACGCGAAGGGCCGTCCGGTCCTGCGCAGGCCGCTGACCGGCGAGCCCGTCTTCGACGAGCCGCTCACCCTGAAGGCCGACGTCAAGGCGCCCGACCTCTGGTCCGCCGAGGACCCGAATCTCTACACCCTCGTCGTCACCCTCACCGACGGCAAGGGCCGCAGCACCGACATCCAGCGCACCCGCGTCGGCTTCCGCCAGGTCGATTTCGGTCCTGGCAAGTGGACGGTCAACGGCAAGCACGTCATGTTCCACGGCACCAACCGGCACGAGTCGACGCCCGAGCACGGGCAGGCCGTCCCCGAGTCGGTCATGGTCGAGGACGTCCTGCTGATGAAGCGGCACAACATCAACGCCGTACGCACCTCGCACTACCCCAACCACCCGCGCTGGCTGGAGCTGTGCGACGAGTACGGCCTGTACGCCATCGACGAGACCAACCTGGAGACGCACGGCGTGCGCGACCGGCTCCCCGCCTCGCTGCCCGAGTGGACCGACGCCTGTGTGGACCGCATCCGCTCGATGGTCGAGCGCGACAAGAACCACGCGTGCGTGGTGGCCTGGTCACTGGGCAACGAGGCCGGCGACGGCGACAACTTCAAGACGATGGCTGACTGGGTGCGCGCCCGCGACGACTCCCGGCCCGTGCACTACGAAGGCATGAACTCCGTCGCCGACGTGCACAGCGAGATGTACACGAAGCCCGCGGACGTCGAGAAGTACGGCAAGTCCGCCAACCCCAAGCCGTACATGCTCTGCGAGTACACGCACGCGATGGGCAACAGCAACGGCAACCTCCCCGAGTACTGGGAGATCTTCGAGAAGTACCCGAATCTGCACGGCGGTTTCGTCTGGGACTGGGTCGACCAGAACATCCGCCGTCCCATCCCCGGCGACGCCAAGCACAGCTATCTGTCGTACGGCGGAGACTGGCACCCCGGCTATCCGACGGACGGCAACTTCAGCTGCAACGGCCTTGTGGCGTCGACCCGTTCGCCCCACCCCGGCCTCATGGAGATCAAGAAGGTCTACCAGCCGCTGTCCGTCACCGCCGATGACCTCGGGGCGGGGACCGTCAAGGTGCGCAACAAGCACCTCTTCAGCGGCCTTGACGCGTACGAGCTGCGCTGGAGCGTGACGCGGAACGGCGAGAGGGTCCAGCACGGCACGCTCCGCGCGCCCGATGTGGCGCCCGGCACCTCCAGGGCCGTGCGCCTCCCGTACAAGAAGCCGGGCACCCTCGAACCCGGCGCCGAGTACTGGCTCGACGTCACCTTCGCCCTGCGCGACAAGACCCGTTGGGCCCCGGCGGGGCACATCGTCGCCGCCGAGCAGCTCCCCATGGACTGGCGCGTCCCCACGCCCGCCGACCCGGCTCCCGGGACGCTGCCCGCCCTCGAACTCTCCGAGAGCGGCACCGAAGTGATGGTCACCGGCCGCGAGGTCGAGGTCGTCCTGTCCAAGGCGTCCGGCACGCTCTCCTCGTACAAGGTCAAGGGGAAGCTGCTCCTGGCGGGCGGCCCTGTGCCCAACTTCTGGCGCGGTCCCACCGACAACGACATCGGCCGCAAGTACCACGAGGAGGCGGCCACTTGGCGTGACGCGGGCGCCAAGGCGAAGGTCACCGAGGTCAAGGCCGCGCAGCCGTCGCCCGGTGAGGTCACGATCGAGGTGACCGCCACGCTGCCGACCTCGCCGTCGCCGTCCGCCTGGCACACGGTGTTCACGGTGCGCGGCGACGGCGAGGTGCGGGTCAGGCACACCCTGAAGGCGGCGGCGGGCCTGCCCGATCTGCCCGTGGTGGGCGCGCTCCTGACCGCGCCCGCCGGTTTCGAGCGGATCGACTGGTACGGGCGAGGGCCGCACGAGAACTACCAGGACCGCAAGTCGTCGGCGTTCGTGGGCCGTTACCGCTCGACGGTGGACGACCAGGTCGCTCCGTACGTCCGTCCGCAGCAGACCGGCAACATGACGGACGTACGGAACCTTTCGCTCGCCGACCGGGCGGGCGACGGCCTGACCGTGCTCGCCGACCCGGCCGACGGTGAGCCGCTCCTGGAGACCAGCGCGCTGCACCACACGCCGTCCGACCTGGACGGACCGAAGCACCCGTACGAGGTGAAGCGGCGCGACGAGACGATCCTCGGGGTCAACCACCGGCAGATGGGCGTCGGCGGAAACGACTCCTGGGGCGCGCCTCCGCTGGAGGCGTATCTGCTGCACTCCGGGCGGACCTACACGTACGCCTACCGGCTACGGGCGCTCAGCCGGGCTTGATCTCCCCGTCTCCACTGCCTCCGCCGCTGTCTTCGCCGCTGCCTCCTGTGAGGCGGTCCGCCTGGCGGACGGCAGTGGCGAGGTCACGCAGGGCAGCGTCTTCGCTACCCTCCCCCAACTCCTCGGTGCGCCTGGCCAGTTCGGGCAGTGAGGGCGCGCCGGGGAGGGGCTGCCAGGTGGAGTAGTCGCTGGTGGAGGAGTCGCTGGTGGACATCGGCTCGGGGGCGGTGGTCGTCGTCGTGCCGGTGTCGGGCCGCACGGCGGGGTCGCCGGGCTCGGTCCGCGCGGAGGACCCTTGCCGCAGCGCGTCCGCGAAGTACGCGGCCACTGCCGCGGTCCGCAGCCCGCGATCCGCGTTCCACAGGCCGCCGTCCAAGTCCCCCGACTCGATCTGGTTCGACTTCTCGTGCGGGACACGGTTGTCGGGGTCGAGCCAGCGGACGTTGGCGGTCGCCACGTGCCCGCTCGCGCCGGGCCTCATCCGGACGGCATACAGCGCGGTCACGGTGTGTCCGGGACCGACCTCTCCCCCGTCCACACTGTCGTCACGGAAGTCGTCGTCGGCGACCGCGCGGTTGTCGTAGCCGATGAGCCGGAACTGCTTGACGGTCTGCGGGTCGAAGGCGACCTGTGCCTTCGCGTCGCGGGCGCGCAGTTCGATGTGGGCCGGGAGCTGCTCGCAGAAGACCTTCCGGGCCTCCTCGCTGTCCGACACGTAGGTGGTGTGGCCGTCTCCCTTGTCGGCGAGGCGTTCCATCAACGCGTCCCCGTAGTCGCTGCCGACGCCCACCCCGAAGAGGGTGATGCCGTGTTCGCGGCGGGCGTCGGAGATGCGCTCCAGGATGCCGTCGGCGCTGGTCTCCCCGGTATTGGCGAGGGCGTCGGAGAGGAGCACGACGCGGTTGGTGGCTCCTTCACGCTGGCCGCGTACGGCGGTGTCGTATCCGGTCCGGATCCCGGCCTCGAGGTTGGTGGACTGGGTCGGCTCCATGGCGGTGACGGCCGAGTGCACCTTGTCACGGTGATCCCCGATGCGGGTCATCGGCAGCACCGTCTTCGCGCTGTCGCTGAAGGTGACGAGCGCGATGGAGTCGTCGTCGCGCAGCTTGTCGGTCATGATCGCGAGCGATTCCTTGACCAGGTCGAGGCGGCCGGGCTCCGCCATCGAACCCGAGACGTCGATCACGAAGGTGAGGGCGGCGGGCGGGCGTTCACCCTCCGGGTCCGCGCGGGTCGCGAGCCCCACCCGCATCAGGGACCAGCCCTCAGCGTCAGTGCGCCCACCATCCACACTCACCGAGAAACCGTCGCCCTCGGGCCGGGGATAGTCCTGCCGGAAACTGTTCACGAACTCCTCGGGCCGCACGGTCGCCGGGTCCGGGAGGCGCCCTTCGGCGAGAGTACGACGGGCGAAGCCGTAGGAGGCGGTGTCCACGTCCAGGGCGAAGGTGGAGAGGTAGTCGGGTGGCGGCGCGAAGCCGCGCTCCTTGCCGTCCTGTTGCTCGCCGGGCGCCGAGGGGGCAGCGGGCGCGGGCAACGGCCCGGTCGCGGAGCCACCGCCCCTGCGGCTCTTGTCCGCGCCTGAGGCGTCACGGGCGTTGCCCCCTCCGCCGCTGCAGCCGGTGAGCAACAGCCCAGTCGCCACAGCGGCGGCGACCAACCCCCGCCGTATCTTCCGGATCCCCATGATGGTCCCCCTTGGTTCGTCAGCACTCGTGACTGTGACGCCGGGGCCATGCCGAGGGATCGCTCCGGGATGTTGCGGAAGGGTCTCGATGTGGCTACGGCGGGCCGTCACGACGAGCTCCGGCAGAAGGTGTTCAGGTCCGTCATCACACAGGTACCCGTCATCACACAGGGATCCGGCGGTGCCAGGTGGAGGCAGTAGTCGGGTGGAGGCAACAGTCAGGTGGAGGCAAGAGTGAAGCGTCCTGACAGGTCGCGCGGTGCACGTCTGACCGCGCATGGCGCCGTCTCCACATCCCTGGCCCTGTGCAGTGATCGCGCGCTGGGCAAGCTCGTGGACGCGGCCGTGCCGATCGGTTCCGGCATCGGCGGGAAGTCGGCCCTGCTGGAGGTCGACGGAACCCCGGTCTTCGTGAAGCGCGTGCCCCTCACCGACCCGGAGCAGCAATCGGGCAACGTCCGGTCCACGGCGAACTTGTTCGATCTGCCGGTCTTCTGCCAGTACGGCATCGGAGGCCCGGGCTTCGGGGCCTGGAGAGAGCTCGCCGTGCACACCATGACGACGGACTGGGTGCTCTCCGGGGAATACGGGGGCTTCCCGCTGATGTACCACTGGCGGGTGCTGCCGGACTCGACGCCGCTGCCCGATGAACTGGCCGATGTGGAACGGGCCGTTGCCTACTGGGGCGGCGGATCGCAGGTGCTCCGCCGGATCGAGGCTCTCCGCCAGGCGTCCGCGAGCGTCGCACTGTTCCTGGAGTACATCCCGCAGAACCTGCACCAGTGGCTTGGTGAGCAGATGGGCGCCGGCGACGGGGCCGCCGACCAGGCCTGCGCCATGGTGGAAAGGGAACTGGAAACCGGCACCTCATTCATGAACAGCCGTGGCCTCCTGCACTTCGACGCCCACTTCGAGAACATCCTGACCGACGGTCAGCGTCTCTACTTCGCGGACTACGGCCTTGCGATCTCCTCCCGATTCGAGCTGTCGCAGGAAGAGTTCGCCTTCTTCGACCGGCATCGGGCCTACGACCGCTGTTACTCGGTCTCCTACCTGGTGAACTGGCTGGTCACCGCCCTCTACGGGTACGGGAGAGAGGACCGCGAGGCGCAGGTGCGCGCGTATGCCCACGGTGAGCGCCCCACGGGAGCCCCAGAGGCGGCCGCGGCAATCCTCACCCGCCATGCGGCGCTCACCGCGGTGATGGCGGACTTCTTCCGCGAGCTCCAGCGTGAGAGCAGGGAGACCCCGTACCCCCTGGAGGAGATCCGCCGAGTCGGCGGGACGCTCCTTTGACGCGCCGGGGGCGGGGGCTTTGCTGGGCCTGTGGCTTTGCTTGGGACCGGGGCCGCCCGGTTGTCCTGAGGTTGGCGGTTCCGGGCCGGGTGTAAAGGGCGCTCCTGCGTCGCGTCGGCTGCGCCGATTCCGCTGCGCTTCACCCTTGACACCCGTCACTCCACCGCGCGAGGGAAGACGACCGGACGGCCCGAGGGGCGGGACTCTCGACCACTGCCGGGGGGTCGTTCGGTCTTCCTGCCGGGTGCGGACTAGTTCGTCGCAGGGCGCCGTCACGGGCAGGGGTGCGCGGCCGCTCCGGGTGTGGGTGCCGGTCTCGTCAAGCGGCTGTCGGCCGGATCTTCCGGGGTGGCCGTCACGGGTGAGGGGTGCGCGCGGTCAGCGCACCTACTTTCGTGAAGTTGCCTTCTGGCAGAAGGGGGGCGCGCGGGTTTCGCGATGCGCCTTCTCGGCATTAGGTGCCGGGCCCCCCTCGGGGTCAACTGGACCTCAGCTGACCACGTCCTTGCGCGCGAACCCCCGGAACGCCAACGCGAACAGCACCAGCGCGTACGTCACCGAGACAGCGGAGCCCTGGATCATCCCGCCCCATTCCATCTTCGGCTGAATGGCGTCCGCCCACGCGAACTGCCAGTGCGCCGGCAGGAAGTCGCGCCAGCTGCCCAGGGCCGTCACCGCGTCCAGGACGTTGCCGACGATGGTCAGGCCGACCGCGCCGCCCACCGCTCCCAGTGGCGCGTCCGTCTTTGTCGAGAGCCAGAACGCGAGCGCGGCCGTGACCAGTTGGGAGACGAAGATGTACGCCACGACGATCACGAGGCGTTGGGCCGCCGTGCCGGCGGGGAGCGCTCCGCCCGTCGGGATCTGCAGTGGTCCCCAGCCGTACGCCACTGTCCCGACCGCCAGGGCGATCAGGGGGAGCAGGATCATCGCCGCCGCGCTGAGGCCGAGGGCGACGGCAAGCTTCGACCACAGGAGGCGGGCCCGGGGGACTGGGGCCGCCAGGAGATAGCGCAGTGAGGACCAGCTCGCCTCCGAGGCCACCGTGTCCCCGCAGAACAGTGCGACCGGGATGACCAGGAGGAAGCCCGCAGACACGAAAAGGCACGTTGCCGCGAAGTTGCCGCCGGACGCCGTGGCCGTGTCCATCAGTGTCACCCTGCCGCTGCGGCCCTCCGGGGACCCGGCGATGGTGAAGGCGAGGACAAGGACGAAGGGCAGCAGGCCCATCACCCCGCCCATCACCAGGGTCCGGCGCCGCTTCAGCTGGCGGACCGCCTCGACCCGCAGCGGCAGCGTGCGGCCCGGGCGGTATCCGGGGGCCGTGGCGCGTTCCGTGCCCGGCTCCGTGGCTGTGGCGGTCATGCGGTGCCTCCGTCGATCAGGGTCAGGAATGCGTCCTCGAGGCGGCGGTGCGGGCCCATGGACTCCACCGGCAGCTCCAGGCGCACCAGTTCGGGCAGCAGCCGTGCGGCGCTGCCTGCCTCCGTGCCGTCGAGCCGTACGAGAACGCCGGCGTCCGCGCGGACCGCCGACGCCACGCCGGGCAGCGCGGCCACCTTGTCGACCATGGGGTCGGGGATGTTGTCCGCGAGGCCCACCAGGAGCGTGTCGCCGGAGCCGATGATCTCCTGGACCGGGCCCGCCTGGATCAGGCGGCCGCGGTCCATGACCACCAGGTGCGTGCAGGACTGCTCGACCTCGGCGAGGAGGTGGCTGGAGACGATGACCGTGCGGCCGCCCTCCGCGTACCGGATCATCACCTCGCGCATCTCGCGGATCTGTGGCGGGTCCAGGCCGTTCGTCGGTTCGTCGAGGATCAACAGGTCCGGCATGCCGAGCATGGCCTGGGCGATCGCGAGCCGCTGCCGCATGCCCTGCGAGTACGTCCGCACCGCGCGGGCAAGCGCGTCGCCGAGCCCGGCGATCTCCAACGCCTCGTCCATGCGGGCGTCTTCGGCGGGGCGCCCGGTGGCCTTCCAGTACAGCTCCAGGTTCTCGCGCCCGGAGAGGTGCGGCAGGAAGCCCGCGCCCTCGACGAACGCGCCGACCCGGGAGAGGACCGGAGCGCCGGGCCGGATCGCCTGCCCGAAGACGCGGATCTCGCCCGCGTCGGGCCGGATGAGGCCCATGAGCATGCGCAGGGTCGTCGTCTTGCCCGCGCCGTTCGGGCCCAGGAGGCCGAGCACCTGCCCCTTCTCGACGCTGAAGGAGACGTCACGGACCGCGTAACGGTCCACCGACTTCGCGTACCGCTTGCTCAAGTCCGTGATCTGAAGGGGTACTTCCGCCAGTTCCGGGTCCGGCGAGGGCGCCGTCGTCCGGCGCCGCGCGGTGATCAGGAGCAGCACCGCGATCACCGCTCCGGACGCGGGAAGCCACCACACCCAGGCGGGCAGCGGCGTCGCCGCCGTCTTCACGCCGGGCGCCGTGGGGACCGACAGGTCGCCCTTCACCGACACGGTGTACGTGGCGGGGTGCGTCGGAGAGGCATAGCCCAGGTCCGTCGAGGCGAGGACGAGGCGAAGCCGGTGGCCCTTCTGCACGTCGTGGTCGACGGCGGGCAGGGTGAGGGTGACGTCCTTGCCCGCCTTCGCGCCCTCCACCCGGACCGGCGAGACCAGCTGCGAGGGCAGCACCTTCTGCCCGCCGCCGGGGCCCACGTCGTACACCTTCCCGAAGAGCACGGCGTCCTCGCTGTCGGACTTGACGTGCACCCGCACCTTCGGTGATCCGGTGACCCGCAGGTCGTCCTTGAGCGGCGCCGACTGGAACGCGGCGTGCTGGCCGGGGAAGTCGAGGGAGACGCCGACGCCGAGCGAGGACAGCTGGTTGAGTCCGCCGCCACCGGCGCCCGGGAGCGCGGAGATGGCGGGCGGCGCGGCGCCCGCGGGGTTCTCGACGCGCTGCGGGTCGCGCCCGCTGAGCGCGATCTTCCGCTGTCCGCTCTCCAGACCGGGGTACTGATCGCCGCTCGCGCCGCGCAGCTGCGCGGCGCCGTCGGTGGAGTCGATGCCGCCGGTGCGGGTGACCCGGAACGCGGGGCCGGTGTCCGCGCCCTTGTCGTCCTTCAGATAGCGGTCGAACCACGATCCGATGCGGCCGTTGATCCGGCCGGTCTCGACGTCGCCGCCGTCGTGGCCGCCCGAGATCCAGTCGACGGAGACGGGCGCGTGGTTGCCGCGGATCGCCTTGGCCGTGGCGTCGGCCTGGCCGAGCGGGAAGAGGGAGTCGGTCTGGCCCTGCACGAGCAGGGCGGGCACCTTGATGCGGTCGCCGACGGCGGCCGGGCTGCGCTCGGCGAGCAGCTTGCGTGCCTCGGCGTCGGGCTTCCCCGCCACCGCGACGCGGTCGTACATCTCACAGAGCCGCTTCTCGAACTTGTCGCAGCCGCCACCGGTGTTGATGAAGAGACCGGCCCAGAGCTTCTTGAACACGCCGTTCGGGAAGAGGGCGTCGCTGAGGTTCCAGTACGTGATCTGCGGGGCGACGGCGTCCACGCGGTTGTCGTACCCGGCGGCCAGGAGGGACACCGCGCCTCCGTACGAGGCGCCGGTCATGCCGACGCGGGGGTCGCCCTTCTTGTCCAGCTGCACCTCGGGCCGCTTCGCGAGCCAGTCGATCAGCCGGGTGGCGTCGTTGACCTCGCCCTTCGGGTCGTTGAGCCCGATCTTGCCGGTGGACTTGCCGAAGCCGCGGGCGGACCAGGTCAGGACCGCGTACCCCTTGCCCGCCAGGCCCTCCGCCTGGGCGCGCAGCTCGTCCTTGCTGCCGCCGAAGCCGTGGCCGATGAGGACGGCGGGGCGCTTCTTCGACGCGTCCCCCGCGGTGAAGTACGAGGTGTCGATCTTCGCGCCGCCCGCGCCCGGCATCTGCATCATGCGGTCCTCGCGGTGCACGGCGGGCCCGTCGTCCGAGGCCACCGCCGTCCAGGTGCCCGCGCCCGCGAGCAGCACGACGGCGGCCACCGCGGCGAGCAGTCTGCGCTTGGGCAGCTTGGGCAGTCGTAGATCCATGCGTCAACCGTACGGGCGAGGGCCGACAACCGAGGCAGCCGGTGGTCTGAACCCGGTTGCCTACCTGGGGAGTAGGCGAGAGGGCCCGCGTACCGCCGACGCGGTACGCGGGCCCTCCCATTGCCCTCAGTGATTGCGCGGGAACCCGAGGTCCACGCCCGCGGGGGCGTCCGACGGGTCGGGCCAGCGGGTGGTGACCACCTTGCCCCGGGTGTAGAAGTGCGTCCCGTCATTTCCGTAGATGTGGTGATCTCCGAAGAGGGAGTCCTTCCAGCCACCGAAGGAGTGGTAGCCGACCGGCACCGGAATCGGGACGTTCACGCCCACCATCCCGGCCTCGATCTCCAGCTGGAAGCGCCGCGCGGCGCCGCCGTCGCGCGTGAAGATCGCCGTGCCGTTCCCGAAGGGCGACGCGTTCATCAGCGCCACGCCCTCCTCGTACGTGTCGACCCGAAGCACGCACAGCACGGGACCGAAGATCTCGTCCTTGTACGCGTTCGCCGTCACCGGCACGCGGTCCAGGAGCGAGAGGCCGATCCAGTGGCCGTCCTCGAAGCCGTCGACCGTGTGGCCGGTGCCGTCGAGGACGACCTCGCAACCCTCAGCGGCGGCGCCGGTGACGTACGAGGCGACCTTGTCGCGGTGCGCCGCCGTGATCAGCGGGCCCATCTCCGATGCCGGGTCGTTGCCGGGGCCGATCTTGATCTTCTCGGCCCGCTCCTTGATCTTCGCGACCAGCTCATCGGCGATCGACGCGACCGCGACGACGGCCGAGATGGCCATGCAGCGCTCGCCCGCCGAGCCGTAAGCCGCCGACACGGCCGCGTCCGCCGCGGCGTCGAGGTCGGCGTCCGGCAGGACGAGCATGTGGTTCTTGGCGCCGCCGAGCGCCTGGACGCGCTTGCCGTTGGCGGTCGCGGTGGTGTGGATGTAGCGGGCGATCGGCGTGGAGCCGACGAAGGAGACGGCCGCCACGTCCGGGTGCTCGAGAAGCGCGTCCACGGCCACCTTGTCGCCGTGCACGACGTTGAAGACGCCGTCCGGAAGACCCGCTTCCGAGAGCAGCTCGGCGATCTTCATCGACGCCGACGGGTCCTTCTCCGAGGGCTTCAGGACGAACGTGTTGCCGCACGCGATGGCGAGCGGGAACATCCACATCGGCACCATGGCCGGGAAGTTGAACGGCGTGATGCCCGCGACGACGCCAAGCGGCTGGCGGATGGACGCTACGTCCACGCGCGATGCCACCTCCGTCGACAGCTCACCCTTCAGCTGGACCGTGATCCCGCACGCGAGGTCCACGATCTCCAGGCCACGGGCGACCTCGCCGAGCGCGTCCGAGTGCACCTTGCCGTGCTCGGCGGTGATCAGCTCGGCGATCGCGTCACGGTTGGCGTCGAGCAGCGCGCGGAAGGCGAAGAGGATCGAGGTGCGCTTGGCCAGGGACGACTTGCCCCACGTGGCGTACGCCTCGCGCGCGGCGGAGACGGCGGCGTCCACCTCGTCGACGGTGGCGAAGGCGACCTGCGTGGTGACGGCGCCGGTCGCCGGGTCGGTCACCGAGCCGTACGTCCCCGACGCCCCCGCAGCGCCCTCAACGGTCTTCCCACCGATCCAGTGATTGACGGTCTTCGTCATGACAAGCATCCCTACTCTCACAGGTGGCGGCGTCGGGCTGAGACGTGCCGGTCGTACTCTTTCCTGGCCTTGATCGCCGACGGTCGGTCCGCGGTCTCGGCCACGGGCACATCCCACCACGCCTGTGCCGGGGGCGGGGGCGACACTGTGTCTGCCGTTTCCGTCTCCACGTAGACACATGTGGGACCGTCGGCCCCGCGCGCTTCGGCGAGGGCATCGCGCAGGTCAGCGACTGTTTTGGCGCGGATCACGCGCATCCCCAGGGAGGCCGCGTTGGCCGCGAGATCGACGGGCAGCGGGGCGCCCGTGTACGTGCCGTCGTCCGCCCGGAAGCGGTAGGCCGTGCCGAACCGCTCGCCGCCCACGGACTCGGAGAGCCCGCCGATGGACGCGTACCCGTGGTTCTGCAGGATCACGACCTTGATCGGGATGTTCTCCTGGACCGCCGTGACGATCTCGGTGGGCATCATCAGATACGTCCCGTCGCCCACAAGCGCCCAGACCGGGCGGTCCGGCGCCGCCATCGCGACGCCGATCGATGCGGGGATCTCGTATCCCATGCAGGAGTATCCGTACTCGACGTGGTACTGCCGGGGCGAGCGCGCCCTCCACAGCTTGTGCAGATCGCCGGGGAGCGACCCGGCCGCGTTGATGATCACGTCCTCGTCCGTGACCAACTCGTCGAGCAGACCGAGGACTTGCAGCTGTGTGGGCCGCACGTCGGGTTCGTCGGCCGCGTACGCCGCGTCGACGCGCTGCTCCCAGCGCACCTTGTCCTCGGTGTACTCGGCGACGTACGCGGGCGGCACCCGCCACCCCTCAAGGGCTCCGGTCAGCGCATCGAGGCCCGCGCGCGCGTCCGCGACGAGGGGCGCCCCCGCCATCTTGTGGCCGTCGAACCCGGTGATGTTGAGGTTGAGGAAGCGGACGCCGGGCTCGGCGAAGAGCGTGCCCGATGCCGTGGTGAAATCGCTGTAGCGGGTGCCGACGCCGATCACCAGGTCGGCGGTGCGGGCGAGTTCGTCGGCCGCGGCCGTCCCCGTGTGCCCGATGCCGCCGACGTCCGCCGGGTGGTCGAACCGCAGGGACCCCTTGCCGGCCTGGGTGGAGGCGACGGGGATCCCGGTCGCGTCCGCGAACTCCCGCAGCGCATCCTCGGCCGCGCTGTGGTGGACTCCGCCGCCCGCGACGATCAGCGGGCGCCGCGCCTCGCGCACGGCCCGTGCGGCGGCGGCGAGTTCACGCGGGTCGGGCGCTTGACGGCGTACGCCCCACACCCTCTCCGCGAAGAACTCCTCCGGCCAGTCGAAGCCTTCCGCCTGCACGTCCTGCGGAAGCGCGAGGGTGACGGCGCCGGTGCCGGCGGGGTCGGTGAGCACGCGCATCGCGGCGAGGGCGGCCGGGATCAGGGCCTCGGGCCGGGTGATCCGGTCGAAGTACCTCGACACCGGGCGCAGACAGTCGTTGACCGACACATCGCCCGCGTACGGGACTTCGAGCTGCTGGAGCACCGGGTCGGCGGGCCGGGTGGCGAAGGTGTCGCCGGGCAGCAGGAGCACCGGGAGGTGGTTGATGGTGGCGAGCGCGGCGCCGGTGACGAGGTTGGTCGCGCCGGGCCCGATGGAGGTCGTGACGGCGTGCGTGGACAGGCGGCCCGACTGGCGGGCGTACCCGACGGCGGCGTGCACCATGGCCTGTTCGTTGCGGCCCTGGTGGTAGGGCATGTCGTCGCCGTACTCCAACAGAGCCTGGCCGATGCCCGCCACGTTCCCGTGCCCGAAGATGCCCCAGGTGGCGCCGATGAGCCGCTGCCGCTCGCCGTCGCGCTCGGTGAACTGCCGGGACAGGAAGCGGACGAGGGCCTGCGCGGTGGTGAGCCTCGTCGAGGTCATCGGTATCCCTCCGTGTGGTCGGGGTGGAAGCAGATCCGCCACTCCCGTTCATCCCCAGGACCGGCCATCACATTCAGGTAGTACATGCTGTGCCCCGGCTGGGCGATCGACGGGCCGTGCCAGCCGTCGGGCACGAGCACGGCATCGCCCGTCCGGACCTCGGCGAGTACGTCGGTGCCGCCGGGCCGAGAGGGGAAGACCCGCTGATAGCCGAAGCCTTCCTGCCCTCCCTGGCTCGCCTCGATCTCGAAGTAGTAGATCTCTTCGAGCTCGGCCTCGACGCCGGGGCGGTGCTCGTCGTGCTTGTGCGGCGGGTACGAGGACCAGTTGCCGCCGGGTGTGATCACCTCGACGGCGATGAGGCGGTCGCAGTCGAATGCGTCGGCGGACGCGAAGTTGCGGACCTCGCGGGCGCAGTTGCCGCTGCCGCGGTGCTCGACGGAAACCTCCGGCGCGGGGCCGTAGCGGGCGGGGAGTCGACGCTCGCACTTCGCTCCTGCCAGGGCGAAGCGGCCTCCCGCGCCGGAGGCGATCTGGATCTGGGCGTCACGGGGCACGTAGGCGAAGTCGCTCACTCCGCTGAACACGCATCGTCGGCCCAGCAGTTCAATGATCTCGCCTTCTGCGTGCACCGTACAGCCGCCGGTCAGCGGGAGCACGATCCATTCACTCTCCCCTGTGGCGAAGGAGTGCGTGGCGCCGGGTTCGATGTCGACCACGCGCAGCGCGGAATAGACCAGACCGGATCGCTTGGGGTCGAGTTCGACGGCATAGGGCCCTTCGGCCGCGCTGCCCTTCGGTACGTATGTCATCCGGCCCTCCTACAGCAGTCCGACGGCGGTGTCGACGGCGCCCGCCACGTCACCGTCGGCCGGGTACAGCAGCGTGCGCCCGGCGACGAGCCCGTGCACGGTGGGCAGTTGGAGCGCCCCGCGCCACTTCTCGTACGCGGCGTCGCTGTCGTCACCGAGGTCGCCTCCCAGGAGGACGGCGGGCAGGGTCGAGGTCTCCATGACGCGCGCCATGTCGTCCGGATTCTCGGTCACCGGGACCTTCAACCACGTGTACGCCGATGTACCGGCGAGCCCCGACGCGATGGCGATGGACGTGGTGACGGCCTCGGCGCTCAGGTCGTTGCGCGGCGGACCGCCGCCGGGTCCACGGCGGCAGAGGAACGGCTCGACGAAGACGGGCAGTTTCCTGGCGGCCATGGCGTCGATGGCGCGGGCGCTGGAGTGCAGGGTGGTGAGGGAGCCGGGGTCGTCGTGGTCGACGCGCAGCAGGAGCTTCCCGGCGTCGAATCCGAGCCGGTCGATGTCCTCGGCCCGATACCCCGTGAACCGGTCGTCCAGCTCGAACGAGGCCCCCGCGAGCCCGCCCCGGTTCATCGACCCCATGACGACCTTGTTGTCGAGGGCGCCGAGCAGGAGAAGGTCTTCGAGGATGTCAGCGGTGGCGAGCACGCCGTCCACGCGAGGGCGCGAGAGCGCAAGACAGAGCCGTTCAAGGAGGTCCCCGCGGTTCGCCATGGCCAGCTTGTCCCCGCCGACGGAGAGGGCGCCCCGCGCGGGATGGTCCGCGGCAATGATCATCAGCCGCCCGGTGCCACCGAGAAGCGGGCGCCGGGGGCGCCGGGCGGCGGCTTCGGCGATGGCCTCGGGCCGCGAGGCCCTGATCCGGGCGAGCCGCGCGACGTCAACCATGGGTCACGGCTCCCGCCGCGAGCGCCGCCTCGACCTCGTCGGGGAACGGCATCGCGGACGAACACTCGAGGCGCGAGGCCACGATCGCCCCCGCCGCGTTGGCGTACCGCATGATCCGCTCCAACCCCCAGCCGGCGAGCAGCCCATGGCACAGCGCCCCGCCGAAGGCGTCCCCGGCCCCGAGGCCGTTGAGCACCGTCACGGGCAGCGGCGGCACCTCGGCGGCCTCGCCCGAGCTGTTCATCGCGAGCACCCCCTTGGGGCCCTGCTTGACCACGGCGAGTTCGACACCGGTGTCCAGCAACGCGCGGGCGGCGGCGAGGGGTTCGCGCACCCCCGTGGCGACCTCGACCTCGTCGAGGTTGCCCACCGCGACGGTGGCCTGCGCGAGCGCCTGCGCGTAGAAACCCCGCGCCTCATCGGCCCGTTCCCAGAACATCGGCCGCCAGTCGAGGTCGAAGACGGTGAGCCCCGCCTTCGCCCGCCGACGGAGCGCGGCAAGCGTCGCCGACCTGCTGGGCTCCGCGCAGAGCCCCGTACCCGTCATCCAGAACACCCGCGCGGCGGCGATCGCGTCGAGGTCGAGTTCCTTCTCGTACATCTCCAGGTCAGGTGCCTTCGGCTGCCGGTAGAAGTAGAGCGGGAAGTCGTCCGGCGGGAAGACCTCGCAGAAGGTGACCGGGGTCGGCAGGCCCGCGACACCGCTCACCCACCGGTCGTCGACCCCGAACTCCCGCAGCTCCCGGTGCAGATAGTCCCCGAAGGGGTCATCGCCGGTGCGCGTGACGACCGCGACCCGGCGGCCGAGCCTGGACGCGGCGACGGCGACGTTCGACGCCGAGCCGCCCAGGAACTTGCCGAACGTGCTGACGTCGGCGAGAGCCACCCCGGCCTGCAGGGGGTACAGATCCACCCCGATCCGGCCCATCGTGATCACGTCGTACGGATCGCCGGCGTCGTACGGATCGGTCACCCTGCATTCCTCCTCGGCATCGCCCCCTGAGTACTCCCCTAGGTCTATTCCGCGCCACGAACCCTGTCAACACATTGTCCTTACATTCGGACCACTCCTTGACACCGTTCTGCGGCGCCCTGAAAGCTGGCGGGCATGACGACGCTGTCACGCATCCGGATCGGCTCGGCTCCCGACTCGTGGGGGGTGTGGTTCCCCGAGGATCCGGGCCAGGTCCCCTGGAGCCGCTTCCTCGACGAGGTGGCGGACTCCGGATACGAGTGGATCGAGCTCGGTCCGTACGGCTATCTGCCCAGCGATCCGGCCGTGCTGACCGCCGAGACGCAGAAGCGCGGCCTGAAGGTGTCGGCCGGAACGGTCTTCACGGGCCTGCACCACGGACCCTCCGTATGGGACAAGACATGGGCCCATGTGGCCGACAACGCCGCGCTCGCCCAGGCGATGGGCGCCGAGCACCTCGTCGTCATCCCCTCCTTCTGGCGCGACGACAAGACCGGCGAGGTCCTTGAGGACCGCACGCTCACCCCGGAGCAGTGGCGTCAGCTCACGCTCCAGACCGAGCGGTTGGCGTACGAGGTGCGCGAGCGCTACGGCCTGCGCGTGGTCGTCCATCCCCATGCCGACACGCACATCGACGACGAGAAGAACGTCACCCGCTTCCTCGACGCGACCGACCCCGACCTCGTCTCGCTCTGTCTGGACACGGGGCATTACGCCTACTGCGGCGGCGACAACGTCAAGCTGATCGAGACGTACGGCGAGCGCATCGGCTATCTGCACCTCAAGCAGGTCGACCCGGCCGTCCTGGCCGAAGTGCGCGCCCAGGAGACGCCGTTCGGGCCCGCCGTGGCCCGTGGCGTGATGTGCGAGCCACCGACCGGGGTGCCCGCCCTGGGGCCGGTGCTCGCGGCGGCCCAGAAGCTGGGCGTCGACCTGTTCGCCATCGTCGAGCAGGACATGTACCCGTGCCCGCCGGACAAGCCGCTGCCCATCGCCCGCCGCACCCGGTCGTACCTGCGCTCCTGCGGGGCCTAGTCCGGTTCTGTGTCCGTGCGCCCGCTGTGCGCCGCACCACCGCGCCGCCTGAATGCATCACAAGCGTCACAAACAACCTCCTCCTGTCACACATGTCCCGCCTACGCGGGTCTTCCGTCACAGCCGGTCGACAGCCGCCCTCCTGCGCTCAGTCCGCGTCGTTCACCGGGCACAGGCTGAGTGATCGCCAGCGTCGTGCCGCAGCTCCCCCGACGGCTCCCCCCGAGTCGCCCCTGCGGCACCCGCAGGGAGGTGCCACTGATGACCGACCGAAGGCTCTGGTCGTACAAGGACATCGCCGCACACATCCGGGTGCAGCCCGACACCGTGCGCTCCTATCGCAAGCACGGCCTACTCCCCGACCCCGACCACGTGGAGTCCGGGAAGCCCTACTGGTACGCGGACACCATCCGCGCCTGGGTCGCGTCCAGGCCGAGCAACCGCGGACGCAAGGACTGACCGCCCGGCGTGACACCGCCCCCGGTCCCCGGCGGCCACCTCATTGAGGTGTACCCCCTAGGGGTATAGTGTGGTGAGTGTCAGGGGGTCTCCGGGAACACCGGGACCACTCCTGCACATTACGACGCATTAGTACGCACACACGCCGCACCCTCTCCGAGGAGAACGACATGAGCGCCCAGACCGAGCTCCCGCAGGCCGAGACCACGGGCTCCTGCTGCTCCCCCAGCGGTTCCTGCCACTCCGACGGCGCCGCCGAGACGCCGCAGGGTGCCGTGACGACCGTGTACGAGGTGACCGGCATGACCTGTGGCCACTGCGAGGGTGCCGTCTCCGCCGAGATCTCGGAGATCGCCGGTGTCAGCTCCGTCAAGGCGGTGGCCGCCACCGGCCTGGTGACCGTGGTCTCCGAGGCCCCGCTCGACGAGGCAGCGGTCCGCGACGCGGTCGACGAGGCGGGCTACGAACTCGCCGGCGTCAGCAAGGCCTGACCCACCCCCTGCCGGGTACCCCGGGCCCTGTGACACCGTCACAGGGCCCACAGCCGCTTCACCCCAGACGTACGAGAGAGCCATGAACGAAGTCGAACTCGCCGTCGGCGGAATGACCTGCGCCTCCTGCTCCGCCCGCATCGAGAAGAAGCTGAACCGCGTGCAGGGCGTGACCGCGTCGGTCAACCTCGCCACGGAGAAGGCGAAAGTCTCGTACGCGGAAGGGGTCGAGGTCGCGCAGCTGATCGCGACGGTCGAGAAGCTCGGCTACACCGCGCAGGAGATCGTCCCGGCTCCCCCCGAGCCCGAGGCGCCTGCCACCACCGCCGACATCACCGAGCCCGACACCCTGCGTCAGCGCCTCATCGGCTCGGCGCTGCTCTCCCTGCCCGTCGTCCTGCTCGCGATGATCCCGGCGCTCCAGTTCGACAACTGGCAGTGGCTCTCGCTGACCCTGGCGGCGCCCGTCGTCGTCTGGGGCGGGTTCCCCTTCCACAAGGCGGCGTTCACGAACCTGCGGCACGCCGCGGCGACCATGGACACCCTGGTGTCGGTGGGCACGCTCGCCGCGTTCGGCTGGTCGCTGTGGGCGCTCTTCCTCGGGGACGCGGGGATGCCGGGGATGCGGCACGGCTTCGAGTTCACCGTCTCGCGCGCCGACGCCGCCTCCACGCTCTATCTCGAAGTCGCCGCGGGCGTCATCACGTTCATCCTGCTCGGCCGCTGGCTGGAGGCCCGCTCGAAGCGGAAGGCGGGCGCAGCCCTGCGCACCCTGCTCGAACTGGGCGCCAAGGAAGCGGCCGTGCTGCGGGACGGCGCCGAGGTGCGTATACCGGTCGCACGTCTCGTGGTCGGCGACCGTTTCGTCGTACGCCCCGGGGAGACCGTCGCGACCGACGGCACCGTCGTCGACGGCGTGTCCGCGGTCGACGTCTCGATGCTGACCGGCGAGTCCGTCCCGGTGGACGTGGCCGCGGGCGACGCGGTGACCGGGGCGACCACGAACGTCTCGGGGCGGCTCGTCGTCGAGGCCACGCGCGTCGGCTCCGACACCCAACTGGCCAGGATGGCCAAGCTCGTCGAGGACGCGCAGACCGGCAAGGCCCGGGTGCAGCGCCTGGCCGACCGGATCGCCGGGATCTTCGTGCCGGTGGTCCTGATGATCGCCACCGCCACGCTCGGCGGCTGGCTCGGCGCCACGGGGGACGTGACCGCCGCCTTCACGGCGGCCGTCGCCGTCCTGATCATCGCCTGCCCGTGCGCCCTGGGCCTTGCCACGCCGACCGCCCTGATGGTCGGCACGGGGCGCGGTGCGCAGCTCGGCATCCTCATCAAGGGCCCCGAAGTCCTGGAGTCGACGCGCCGCGTTGACACCGTCGTCCTGGACAAGACCGGGACGGTGACGACGGGGCGCATGACGCTGCGGGACGTGTACGCCGCCGGGGAGACCGAGGAGAAGCAGTTGCTGCGGCTCGCGGGGGCCCTGGAGCACGCATCCGAGCATCCCGTCGCACGGGCCGTCGCCGCGGGCGCCGCCGCGGAGTTGGGGATCGAGGTGGGCACGCTGCCCGCCGTTGAGGGGTTCGGGAACGTCGCGGGGTCCGGCGTGCGCGGCACGGTGGAAGGGCACTTGGTGCTCGTCGGGCGTGAGCGGCTGCTCGCGGACGCGGGGGTCGAGGGGCTCGCTTCGGTGGCCGCGCTCAAGGCGGAGGCCGAGGCGGCGGGGCGTACGGCCGTCCTGGTCGCCTGGGACGGCGTGGCACGCGGCGTCCTCGCCGTCGCCGACACCGTCAAGGACACCAGCGCCGAGGCGGTGCGCGAGCTGCGCGCCCTGGGGCTGACGCCGGTGCTGCTCACCGGTGACAACCAGGCCGTCGCCCAGGCGGTGGCGAAGGCCGTCGGCATCGACGCGGACGCCGTGTACGCCGAGGTCCTGCCCGAGGACAAGGTCGATGTCGTACGGCGGCTGCGGGACGAGGGCAAGGTCGTCGCGATGGTCGGGGACGGGGTCAACGACGCCGCCGCGCTCGCCACCGCCGATCTGGGCCTTGCGATGGGCACGGGCACGGACGCGGCCATCGAGGCGAGCGATCTGACGCTGGTGCGCGGGGACTTGCGCGGGGCCGCCGACGCGATCAGGCTCTCCCGTAAGACCCTCGCCACGATCAAGGGCAATCTCTTCTGGGCCTTCGGCTACAACGTCGCCGCGCTGCCGCTCGCCGCGGCCGGGCTCCTGAACCCGATGATCGCGGGCGCCGCGATGGCGTTCTCGTCGGTCTTCGTCGCGACCAACAGCCTTCGTCTCAGGACTTTTACATAGTCCCTTCACATAATGGTCGTAGCATTCTCACGCATGAGTCCCGATCGGCATATCAGGCCTCTTGCGCATGTACAGGACATATGATGGAGACGCAGATCACAGCGATCCCAACGTAACCATTCGGGGGGGTCGCGAGTCTAAGAGGGCGGTGCCAGGGACGTCTTGGGGGACGTCTCTAGACATCGGGGACATCTTGGGGGATGTTCCTAGGAATGCGTTGGCCGGGGCACGTGCACCGGGGAGCTTTGAGCGGCCCTCCTGGTACGTACGCGTCCCGGCAGATCGCAGTTGTACGACTGGCGCGCTGCCACCACAGACGCCCGGCCGGATCCCGTGGGGGGAATCCGCACCGGGAAACAGGAAAGCGCCCCGACCGTCGACCCGTGGGGGGATCGGCGGCGGGGCGCTTTTCGCTTGGCCGGCTGGCCGGTCGGCTGGGTCAGCGACCCTCGACCGGCACGAAGTCCCGGAGAACCTCGCCGGTGTAGATCTGGCGCGGGCGCCCGATGCGGGATCCCGGCTCCTTGATCATCTCGTGCCACTGCGCGATCCATCCCGGAAGACGGCCGAGCGCGAACAGCACGGTGAACATCTCGGTCGGGAAGCCCATCGCGCGGTAGATGAGGCCCGTGTAGAAGTCCACGTTCGGGTAGAGCTTGCGCTCGACGAAGTAGTCGTCGGCCAGCGCGTGCTCTTCCAGCTTGAGCGCGATGTCGAGCAGCTCGTCGTCCTTGCCGAGAGCCGAGAGGACGTCGTGCGCCGCCGCCTTGATGATCTTCGCCCGGGGGTCGAAGTTCTTGTAGACGCGGTGCCCGAAGCCCATGAGCTTCACGCCGTCTTCCTTGTTCTTCACCTTGCGGATGAAGTTGTCGACGTCGCCGCCGTCCTGCTTGATGCCCTCGAGCATCTCCAGGACGGACTGGTTGGCGCCACCGTGCAGCGGGCCCCAGAGGGCCGAGATGCCGGCGGAGATCGAGGCGAACATGTTCGCCTGCGACGAGCCCACCAGACGCACGGTGGAGGTCGAACAGTTCTGCTCGTGGTCCGCGTGCAGGATCAGGAGCTTGTCAAGCGCGGAGACGACGACCGGGTCGAGGTCGTACTCGGCGGCCGGCACCGAGAACGTCATGCGCAGGAAGTTCTCGACGTAGCCGAGGTCGTTGCGCGGGTAGACGACCGGGTGGCCCACGGACTTCTTGTAGGCGTACGCCGCGATCGTCGGAAGCTTGGCGAGAAGGCGGATCGTCGAGAGGTCGCGCTGCTCCTCGTCGAACGGGTTGTGGCTGTCCTGGTAGAACGTCGACAGCGCGCTGACCACGGACGACAGCATCGCCATCGGGTGCGCGTCGCGCGGGAAGCCGTCGTAGAACCGCTTGACGTCCTCGTGCAGCAGGGTGTGCTGCGTGATCTCGTTCTTGAAACTGGCGAGCTCGTCGACCTTCGGCAGTTCGCCGTTGATCAGCAGGTACGCCACCTCGGTGAAGGTGGAGCGCTCGGCCAGCTGCTCGATCGGATAGCCGCGGTACCGCAGGATGCCCTGCTCGCCGTCGAGGTAGGTGATGGCGGATTTATAAGCGGCGGTGTTGCCATAGCCGCTGTCCAGGGTCACCAGACCGGTTTGGGCGCGGAGCTTCCCGATGTCGAAGCCCTTGTCGCCGACGGTCGAATCGATCACCGGGTAGGTGTACTCGCCATCGCCGTACCGCAGTACTACAGAGTTGTCGCTCACGTCATCCCTCACCGACGTTGTGCCTCTTCTTCGAGGTGCCCTGACTGTCTCTACCATCCCCCATTTGGCCCTGGAGAGTGCACTCGGGGTCGACCATTGGGCCTATTGGCGGCACTGAGTGCCGCCAACCTACTCATCCTGCCCCTCTCCGCCCCGGTTGCGGAAGTGGTGTGTGACCTTTCCTACTCGTTTGATCGATCAAAATTTCGGGGGGTGGATCCGGGGGCGAACCCTGGGGTGGTTGCCGGGGTGCGCGTTGGGGTGGAACCACGGCCTCCGGCGAGCCGGAAATCCAGGGCCGTACAGCGTCTGCCCGCGGAGACCGTGCGCACCGCTTGTCCCAGAGCCTTGCGCGAACCGACCAGGACGACCAGCTTCTTGGCGCGCGTGACCGCCGTATAGAGCAGATTCCGCTGCAGCATCATCCACGCCCCCGTGGTCACGGGGATCACCACCGCCGGGTACTCGCTGCCCTGGGAGCGGTGGATGGTGACCGCGTACGCATGAGTCAGTTCGTCCAGTTCGTCGAAGTCGTACGGAATCTCCTCGTCCTCGTCCGTCAGGACCGTGAGCCGCTGCTCGTCGGAGTCGAGCGAGGTGACTACTCCGACGGTGCCATTGAAGACGCCGTTCTGCCCCTTCTCGTAGTTGTTGCGGATCTGGGTGACCTTGTCGCCGACGCGGAACACCCGGCCACCGAAGCGCTTCTCCGGTACGTCCGGCCGGCTGGGGGTGATGGCCTGCTGGAGCAGGCCGTTCAGGTTCCCCGCGCCCGCGGGGCCGCGGTGCATGGGTGCGAGCACCTGGACGTCACGGCGGGGGTCGAGGCCGAACTTCGCCGGGATGCGGTGGGCGGCCACGTCCACCGTGACCCGGCCCGCGTCCTCGGTCTCCTCCTCCACGAAGAGGAAGAAGTCCGAGAGCCCCTGAGTGATGGGCGGCACCCCGGAGTTGATGCGGTGGGCGTTCGTGACGACGCCGGACTGCTTGGCCTGGCGGAAGATGTGGGTGAGGCGGACCGCGGGGACGGGGCTCTGCTCGCTGAGCATGTCGCGCAGGACCTCGCCGGCGCCGACGCTCGGCAGCTGGTCCACGTCTCCGACGAACAGGAGGTGGGCGCCGGGGGCAACGGCTTTCACCAGCTTGTTGGCCAAGAGCAGGTCCAGCATGGACGCCTCGTCGACCACCACGAGGTCGGCGTCGAGCGGGCGGTCCTTGTCGTACGCGGCGTCTCCTCCCGGCTTGAGCTCCAGGAGGCGGTGGACGGTGGAGGCCTCGGCGCCGGTGAGCTCGGCGAGGCGTTTGGCGGCGCGGCCGGTGGGGGCGGCGAGGACGACCTTGGCCTTCTTGGCGCGGGCCAGCTCCACGATGGACCGGACCGTGAAGGACTTGCCGCAGCCGGGGCCTCCGGTGAGGACGGCGGCCTTCTGCGTCAGCGCGAGCCTGACCGCCGCTTCCTGCTCGGGGGCGAGGTCGGCGCCCGTACGGGTGGCCAGCCAGGAGAGGGCCTTGTCCCAGTCGACGTCCTGGAAGGCGGACAGGCGGTCCTCAGGGGTCCTGAGGAGGCGCAGGAGCTGGGCGGAGAGGGAGAGTTCCGCGCGGTGGAAGGGGACGAGATAAACGGCGGTGACGTCCTCTTCCCCGTTGGGGCTGCCGTTGGGGCTGCCGTCGGGGCCGGTTCTGGGGCCCGGGACCCTCTCGCGTACGACGCCTTCCTCTTCCGTGGCCAGCTCCGCCAGGCAGTCGATGACCAGGCCCGTGTCCACCTGGAGCAGCTTCACCGCGTCGGCGATGAGGCGCTCCTCAGGGAGATAGCAGTTGCCCTGGTCGGTGGACTGGGAGAGTGCGTACTGGAGGCCTGCCTTGACCCGTTCCGGGCTGTCGTGCGGGATGCCGACGGACTGGGCGATGCGGTCCGCGGTGAGGAAGCCGATGCCCCAGACGTCGGCGGCGAGGCGGTAGGGCTCGTTCTTCACTATGGAGATGGAGGCGTCCGCGTACTTCTTGTAGATGCGGACGGCGATGGAGGTGGAGACACCTACTCCTTGCAGGAAGACCATGACCTCCTTGATGGCCTTCTGTTCCTCCCAGGCCGCGGCGATCATCTTGGTGCGTTTGGGGCCGAGGCCGGGGACTTCGACGAGGCGTTTGGGTTCCTTCTCGATGATGTCGAGGGTGTCCACGCCGAAGTGGGTGGTGATGCGGTCGGCCATGACGGGGCCGATGCCCTTGATGAGGCCGGAGCCGAGGTAGCGGCGGATGCCTTGGATGGTGGCGGGGAGGATGGTGGTGTAGTTCTCCACCGTGAACTGCTTGCCGTACTGCGCGTGGGAGCCCCAGCGGCCCTCCAGGCGGAGGGACTCTCCCACCTGTGCGCCCAGCAGTGCGCCGACGACGGTGAGGAGGTCGCCGCCGCCGCGGCCCGTGTCCACGCGGGCGACCGTGTACCCGTTCTCTTCGTTGGCGTAGGTGATCCGCTCCAGGACGCCCTCGACCACTGCGGCTTTCGCCGCTGCTGGTGCCGTTGCTGGTGTCGCTGCTTGTGCCGCTGCTGTGCTCGACATGAGCCGACGCTATCGCTCGGCGCTGACAGCGTGGGAAGCCTGTGGATAACCGCAGGTTCAGGGGCGGAAAAGCTTCGAGGGGGCCCGGTCTTTCGACCGGGCCCCCTCGGGTCTCCCCTCCCCTGTCGGTACTCCGCGATCCCCCCAGATCCCCCCTACGGAAGTCCCGACGCACAGTACGACCCGCGTCGGGCGGGAAGGGTTGCACGGGCAAGGCCACGAGTTTTCGGGGTGCCGACGAAGTGGGGCAGAAGTAACTTTTACCCCATGAACGAAAAATCTCCCGAATCCTCTCCCGAATCCTCTCCCGAATCCTCTCCCGAATCCTCTCCCGGAACCGCACCTGGAACCTCGCCTGAAACCTCGCTGGAGAAGGACGTACTGGACGAACTCGGCGACGACAAGCTTCAGGAGATCGCGGGGCTGCTCGGTACGGATGCCGCGGGGGCGCAGGACGTGGTGGGGACCACGGTGAACGCGCTTTCGGGGGACCTGCAGGAGAAGGCGGAGGATCCGGTGGAGGCGGAGGAGGTCCAGCAGGCCTTCGCCGAGACGACGCCTCCGCAGGGGATTGCCGGGTTCGGGGGGTTCGGGGGGCTTGCGGCGGGCGGGATGTTGTCCGGGGTCCTGGCGAAGATGAGCAGGCCGGTGGCGAATGCGGTGGCGAAGAAGACGGGGCTGCCGGCGGCTTCTGTGACGCGGGTGATCGAGCTGCTGATTCCGGTGTTGCTGACGGTGCTGACGAAGCGTGCACGAACGTCGGGCAAGCCGGCGGGTACGGGGTCCGGCGGGGGCGGGATCGGCGACTTGCTGGCCCAAATCCTGGGCGGCAAGAAGAGATAACCCTGCGGGCCGCAGGGCTACTTCGCCCCCGAAACGCCCCGTCCCCTCACGAACTCGCGGTGCGGGTCCGCCTGCGGGCACGATGCCGCGCCGCTATGCCCGCCCTCACTATCGCCCGGTGCCCGCTGGGCGACTACGGCTCCGGAGCGCCACGTCCCCTCACGAACTCGCGGTACGGGTCCGCCTGCGGGGACGGCGCCGCGCCGGTATGTCCGTCCTCGCTATCGTCCGGTGACCGCAGGGCTACTTCGGCCCCGGAGCGCCGCGAACCGTGCTCCGGGCGGACATACCGCCACGTCCCCTCACGAGCGACGCCGACTGCAGGTCCGTGGGGACTGCGGTGCGGTCCGCCTGCGGGTACGGCGCCGCGCCGGTATGTCCGTCCTCGCTATCGCCCGGTGACCGCAGGGCTACTACGGCCCCGGAGCGCCAGGAACCGTGCTCCGGGCGGACATACCGCCACGTCCCCTCGCGTCTCGATGCCGACTGCGGATGAGTCGTGGGCCCGCTTTCTATGGCTGGCGGAACATCGCAACCGGCCGACGTGCACCGCCCCACCCCACCACTACGCACTCCCCACCCACCCCAGAACTGAACGCCCTCCCCCACCACGACGCAGATCACCCACCCCCCACTCCCTTGCGCGCCCCCACCCCTGACACCACGGGGCAATCGGGCGGGTGGGTGGGAAAGGTCTGTTCGGGCAGAGGTGGATGCGGGGTGATCGGGTGGGTGGGTGGGAGAGGATTGTTCGGGGAGGGGTGGATGCGGGGTGCGGTGGGAGGTGCGGAGCCCCCCGGCTAGCAGGCGTGCTGCAGGTAGTTCCGTGACGTTTCCGACAGGACCTCGTGGCCGGCCCTCGACCACAGCGCCTCGTTGAAGAGCTCCACCTCGATGGGGCCCCCGTAGCCCGCCTCCTCCACCAAGGCGCGCCACGACCGCAGGTCGACCGAGCCCTCCCCCAGCTGGCCCCGCCCGTTCAGTACGCCCTCGGGCAACGGCGTGACCCAGTCGGCCAGTTGGAAGGCGTGCAGGCGTCCGCCCCGCCCCGCGCGGGCGATCTGCGCGGGCGCCTGGTCGTCCCACCACACGTGGTACGTGTCCACGCAGACCCCGACCTGGGAAGCCGGAAAGCGCTCCGCCAGGTCGAGCGCCTGGGCCAGCGTGGAGACCACGCAGCGGTCCGACGCGAACATGGGGTGGAGGGGTTCGATGGCCAGGCGGACACCCCGGGACGCCGCGTACGGGGCGAGGTCCGCCAGCGCGTCGGCGATACGGGAACGCGCCCCGTGCAGGTCCTTGCTGCCGGCAGGCAGGCCCCCGGACACCAGGACCAGCGTGTCCGTACCCAGCGTCGCCGCCTCGTCGATCGCCGCCCTGTTGTCGTCGATGGCCCGCACGCGCGCGTGCGGGTCGGTCTCGGTCAGGAAGCCGCCTCGGCAGAGCGTCGTGACCGTCAAGCCCGCGTCACGCATCAGCTTGGCGGTCTTCTCCAGGCCGTAGGACCGGACCGGCTCCCGCCAGAGGCCGATCCCGGGGATCCCCAAGTCCGTGCACGCGGCAGCCAGTTCCGGCAGCGACAACTGCTTGACCGTCATCTGGTTGATGGAGAAGCGCGCCAGGGCCTCGCTCATTGCTGGACTCCGTACGTGGTGAGCAGGGACTTCATGCGGGACTCGGCCAGGAGCGGGTCCGGGAACAGGCCCAGGGCGTCCGCCAGTTCGTACGCGTGGGACAAGTGCGGCAGCGAACGTGCCGACTGAAAGCCGCCCACCATCGTGAAATGGGTTTGGTGGCCTGCCAGCCAGGCCAGGAACACCACCCCCGTCTTGTAGAAGCGGGTGGGGGTCTCGAAGAGGTGGCGGGAGAGTTCGACGGTGGGGTCGAGGCAGGCGCGGAACGCCTTGGTGTCGCCGGTGTCCAGCGCGCGTACCGCCTCCGCCGCCAGCGGAGCCAGCGGGTCGAAGATGCCCAGGAGGGCGTGGCTGAAGCCCTGGTCGTCGCCCGCGATCAGCTCGGGGTAGTTGAAGTCGTCGCCCGTGTAGCAGCGGACGCCGTCCGGCAGACGGCGGCGCACCGCGATCTCGCGCCCCGGGTCGAGGAGGGAGATCTTGATGCCGTCGACCTTGTCCGGGTGCGCGGCGATGACCTCGAGGAACGTATCAGTCGCCGCGTCCAGGTCCTCGCTTCCCCAGTAGCCGGTGAGCGCCGGGTCGAACATCGGGCCGAGCCAGTGCAGGATCACCGGCTCGCTCGCCTGGCGCAGGAGGTGGCCGTACGTCTCCAGATAGTCGTCCGGTGACTTCGCCACCGCGGCGAGCGCCCTCGACGCCATCAGGATCACCTGTGCGCCGCTCGACTCGACCAGGGCCAGTTGTTCCTCGTATGCGGAACGGACCGTCAGGAGGTCTGCGGGTTCAGTTAGTTGGTCCGTTCCCGCGCCGCAGGCGATCGCGCCGCCCACCGACCTCGCCTCCGCCGCGGACCGCGTGATCAGCTCCGCCGCGCCCTTCCAGTCAAGACCCATTCCGCGCTGCGCCGTGTCCATCGCCTCGGCCACGCCCAGGCCCTGCGCCCACAGGTGACGGCGGAAGGCGAGGGTCGCGTCCCAGTCGACGGCCGCCGGGGAGTCCGGTGAGACGTCGGCGTAGGGGTCCGCCACGACGTGCGCCGCCGAGAAGACCGTGCGGGAGGTGAGGGGCGCGCCCCCGGGCGCCACCCGCGAGGGCGCCCTGCGGGGCTCGTACGGGCGCGTGGTGCCGTCCGCGCGCGGCAGCAGGAGCGTCACTGGGTGATCTCCGGGACCTCGATGCGGCGGCCCTCGGCGCTGGACTTCAGGCCGAGTTCGGCGAGCTGCACGCCGCGCGCGCCCGCGTGCAGGTCCCAGTGGTAGGGCGCGTCCGCGTACACGTGCCTCAGGAACAGCTCCCACTGCGCCTTGAAGCCGTTGTCGAACTCCTGGTTGTCGGGGACCTCCTGCCACTGGTCCCGGAAGGAGTGGGTGGCGGGCAGGTCCGGGTTCCACACCGGCTTGGGGGTGGCGCCGCGGTGCTGTACGCGGCAGTTGCGCAGGCCCGCGACCGCCGAGCCCTCCGTGCCGTCCACCTGGAACTCGACCAGCTCGTCGCGGTTCACGCGGACCGTCCAGGAGGAGTTGATCTGCGCGATCGCGCCGCCTTCGAGTTCGAAGATGCCGTACGCGGCGTCGTCCGCCGTCGCGTCGTAGGGCTTGTTCTGCTCGTCCCAGCGCTGCGGTACGTGCGTCGCGGCCAGCGCCTGGACGCTGCGTACGCGGCCGAACAGCTCGTGCAGGACGTACTCCCAGTGCGGGAACATGTCGACCACGATGCCGCCGCCGTCCTGCGAGCGGTAGTTCCAGGAGGGGCGCTGGGCGCTCTGCCAGTCGCCCTCGAAGACCCAGTAGCCGAACTCGCCCCGGATGGACAGGATCTTGCCGAAGAAGCCGCCGTCGATGAGGCGCTTCAGCTTCAGGAGTCCCGGTAGAAAGAGCTTGTCCTGGACCACGCCGTGCTTGATGCCCGCCGACTGGGCAAGGGCGGCCAGTTCCAGGGCTCCCGCGAGGCCTGTGGCGGACGGCTTCTCCGTGTAGATGTGCTTGCCCGCCGCGATGGCCCGCTTGATGGCCTCCTCGCGCGCGGACGTGACCTGCGCGTCGAAGTAGATGTCGATGGTGGGGTCGGCCAGGACCGCGTCCAGATCGGTCGAGACGCTGGATTCGGCGTCAAGTCCGTGGCGTTCCGCGATCTCCCGCAGTGCGTGCTCTCTGCGGCCCACGAGGACCGGCTCGGGCCACAGCACCGTGCCGTCGGCGTCGCCCAGGGCCAGTCCGCCCTGCTCGCGCAGGGCGAGCAGCGAGCGGACGAGGTGCTGGCGGTATCCCATCCGTCCCGTCACACCGTTCATGGCGATGCGCACCGTCTTGCGAGTCACAGGGGTCCCTCCGTACGCAGGTAAGCGGATAGCAAGCGCTTTCTATCCAAGAAGAAGCTAGCCTGCCGCACAAGGTTCGGACAAGTGCTTCGGACCAGAGCCGTGACCGGAGGACGACGAGATGACCGTGACCCTGTCGGACGTGGCGGCCCGCGCCCAGGTCTCCCCCGCTACCGTCTCCCGCGTGCTGAACGGCAACTACCCGGTGGCCGCCGCCACCCGGGAGCGTGTCCTTCGGGCCGTGGACGACCTCGACTACGTCCTCAACGGCCCCGCGAGCTCGCTCGCCGCGGCCACCTCCGACCTGGTCGGCATCCTCGTGAACGACATCGCCGACCCCTTCTTCGGGATCATGGCGGGCGCCGTCCAGTCCGAGATCGGCGGCCCCGGCGGGCGCGCCGGCGGCGAGCGGATGGCCGTGGTCTGCAACACGGGGGGCTCCCCGGAGCGCGAGCTCACCTATCTGACCCTGCTGCAGCGGCAGCGCGCCGCCGCGGTCGTCCTGACCGGCGGCGCCCTGGAGGACCCCGCCCACGCCGCCGCGGTCTCCGCGAAGCTGGCCCGCCTCGCGGACGCGGGCACCCGGATCGTGCTCTGCGGGCGGCCCCCGCTGGAGGACTCGGACGCGGCGACGGCCACCCTCACCTTCGACAACCGCAGCGGCGGGCGGCGGCTCACGGAGCATCTGCTGACGCTGGGGCACCGCAGGATCGGGTACGTGGCGGGGCCGATGGAGCGGACGACCACCCGGCACCGGCTTGAGGGCCACCGGGATGCGCTCGCGGCCTCCGGCACCGGGAGCGCCGGGAACGGCGACCAGGAGGAGCTGACCGTCCACGGCCCCTACACCCGCCAGTCCGGCTACGAGGCCACCCTCGAACTCCTGCGCCGCGCCCCGGACCTGACCGCCATCGTGGCCGCCAACGACACGGTCGCCCTCGGCGCGTCCGCCGCCCTGCGCGAGCGCGGCCTGCGCATCCCCGACGACATCTCGGTGGCGGGCTTCGACGACCTGCCCTTCTCGGTGGACGCCGTCCCCGCCCTGACGACCGTACGACTGCCGCTGCACGAGGCAGGCGCCCGCGCGGGCCGCCTGGCCACGGGCGCGGAGGCGCCACCGCCGGGGGGTGTGGCGACGATCGGGGCCGAGCTGATGGTGCGGGGGTCCACGGCGCCGCCGTGTCGGTGAGCTCTCGATGTCGTTGACACCACCGGGATAAGGAGGCTCATATGTCAGTCATGGTCATGGATGCACCCAGCGCCTGGGACGTACTGGACGGCGTCAACCTTCCCCGCGGCTACCGCGTCGAAATCACGGAGGGGAAGATCATCATGACGCCGCAAGGTGAGTACCAGTGGAAAGTCATCCTGAAGGCAGCCCCTCAGATCGAGCAGCAGCTTGCCGCACATGGTGAGATTCTCTCGGACGTCATGATCGACTTCCCATCCAGCCAGTACGGCTACGCCCCGGACCTCGCGATCGTCGCCCCCGGAGGCGAACGCAACAGCCGCGGCCGCTTCGAGTGGCACAGTCTGGAGGCGGTCATCGAGGTCGTCTCGCGGAGCAGCCGGGACAACGACTTCGCCAAGAAGTTCCACCTCTACGCGGAATGCGGCATCCCGGTTTACGTGGTGATCGACCCCGAGGACGGTGTCTGCATCGTCCACCGCGGCCCGACCAGGACCGGGAGCTACGAAGACGCCACGAAGATCCCCTTCGGCCAGGACCTGACCCTGCCCCTCGAGGGGCGCGAGATCACCGTCGCGACCGACGGCTTCCCGAAGGCCGGGGATCTGGGCTGAAAGGCATGGCGATCAGGGGCGACGCGGCGTACCGTTGACTCAGTCAAGGGTAATTCGCCTCGATGCCCTCTGCCCCTTGGAGTGATCTCCGATGCCGCACGCCTCCGCCACGCCCGTCCAAGAGATCCGCGCCTTCAACCGCTTCTACACGAACCTCATCGGCGCCCTCGACTACAGCCGCCAGCTCTACGTGCCGTACACCCTCACCGAGGCCCGCGTCCTCTACGAGCTCAACCACGCCTCCCACCTCGATGCGGCCGACCTTCGCTCCGAACTCTCTCTCGACGCCGGGTACTTGAGCCGTCTGCTCGGCAAGCTCGAAAAGGCCGGGATCGTCGAGCGCGCGCCCTCCGCGCGCGATCCGCGGCGTCAGCGCATCACCCTCACCGCGCGGGGGCGCGAGACCGCGGCCCTGCTCGACGAGCGGTCCAGCGAAGCCGTCGGTTCGCTGCTGTCGAACGTCCCTTCCGCCCTGCGGCCCCGCCTCGCGGACGCGATGCGCACCGTGCGGGGGATCCTGAGCGGGGGCGGGGCGGCGCCACGCCCCCGTCTCCGCGAGCCCGGTCCCGGCGATCTCGGGTGGATCGTGCAGCGCAACGCCGCCCTGTACGCGGCCGAGTACGGGTTCAACATCGACTACGAAGGCCTGGTCGCCCGGATCGTCGCCGACTTCGCGGAGGATCACGACCCTCACCTGGAGCGGACATGGATCGCCGAGCTCGACGGGCGGCCCGTGGGGTGCGTGATGTGCGTGCGCGACGACGCGCCGGGGACCGCCCGGCTGCGGCTGCTTCTCGTCGAGCCCGACGCACGGGGAATGGGAATCGGCGACCAACTCGTCGGTGCCTGCGTCGAGTTCGCCCGGGACGTGGGCTACCGCGAGATGACCCTGTGGACCAACGACATCCTCGGCGCCGCCCGCGCCATCTACCTTCGGCACGGTTTCGTCCTCGTCGACGAGAAGCCGCACCGCTCGTTCGGCGTCGACCTGCTGGGGCAGGACTGGCAACTGCGCCTGGGGGACACCCCCTAAGGTCGGCGTCATGAAACTCGCCTTCTCCACCCTCGGCGTCCCCGGGCTCCCCATCGCCGACGTACTGAACCTGGCCACCACCCACGGCTACCACGGCATCGAGCTGCGCGCGCACCCCGAAGAGCCGGTCCACCCGGGGATCGACCTGGCCGAACGGGCCGATGTCGCCGCCCAGTTCAAGACCGCGGGCATCGAGATCCTCGGAATCTCCGGGTACGCGCGCGTGGCGGCGCCCGGCGACGACGAGCCCGTCCTCGAAGAGATACGTTCCCTGCTCACTCTCGCCCGCGACCTGGGCGCCCCCTTCATCCGCGTCTTCCCCGGCGGCGGCACCGAACAGAGCGCGGCCGAGGCCGACGCGACGGCGGCCCGACGGCTCGGCACCGCGGCCGAGTACGCCGCGGACTTCGGCGTACGCATCCTCCTGGAGACCCACGACTCGCACCGCACCGGCGCCGCGGCGACCCGCGTGCTCGGCGCGGTCGGCCACCGCCACGCGGGCGCCCTGTGGGACGTGATGCACACCTGGCTCGGCGGCGAGTCCCCCGCCGAGAGTCATGCGGCGCTCTCCCCGTACCTCGGCTACGTACAGGTGAAGGACATCGCGTCGACCGAGGACACGACGCCGCTTGGACTCGGCGAGGGCGTTCTGCCGCTCGCCGCGTGCGTGGACGCGCTGCTCAGCGGGGAGCACCGGGACGGCTGGCTGTGCTGGGAGTACGAGAAGCGGTGGTACGAGGGTGCGGAGCCGCTGCCCGAACTCCTGGGCCCGGGGCGGGACTACCTGTCACGGCTCCTGAACCGCCAGGCCTGACACCGGAACCGCCACGCCTGACACCGGCCAGGGACGTCAGGCCGACCCCGACGACCAGGAGCGCCGCCGCGCACCACCCGAGCGTGCTCACCGACTCGTCCAGGACGAGACCGGCGGCGGACATCCCGAACACCGGGACCAGGAGCGAGAAGGGAGCCACGGTCGACGCGGGGTGGCGGCGCAGCAGATAGCCCCAGGCGCCGAAGCCGAAGACCGTCGTGATCCACGCGACGTAGACGATGATGCCCACGCCCTGCAGGTCCAGTGAGCTCAGGGCGTCGAGGTCCGCCGTCGGGCCCTCGAAGAGCAGCGAGAGCCCGAGCAGCGGCAGGACCGGGACCGTGCTCACCCACACCATGAAGTTCAGCGCGTCGGGCGGTGACGCCTTGCGGGTCAGGACGTTCGACGCGCCCCAGCAGGCCGCAGCGCCGATCAGCAGGGCGAAGGCCGTGAGCGGGCCCGCCTCCCCCTCGTCGACCGCGGCGACGCCGATGCCCGCTAGCGCGATCAGCATCCCCGACAGGCGTACGCGGCCGGGTCGTTCACCCAGGGCCACGAAGGCGAAGAGCGCCGTGAAGACCGCCTGGATCTGGAGGACGAGGGAGGACATCCCGGCCGGCATCCCGGCGTCCATGCCGATGAACAGCAGGCCGAACTTGGCGACCCCCAGCACGAGTCCGACCCCCACGATCCACTTCCACGCGACCTTCGGCGGCCCCACGAAGAAGACCGCGGGCAGCGCCGCGACCAGGAAGCGCAGGGCGGAGAAGAGCAGCGGCGGGAAGTGGTCGAGGCCCACCTCGATGACGACGAAGTTGACGCCCCATACGGCGGCGACGAGGACGGCCAGGAGGACATGTGCGGGTCGCATGCGTCGAGGATCACCCGCCGCGACCATGTAGGACCAGCGCGGATCTCTGCATGATGGGATGTAGCAACGCTTACGAATCAGGCGACTCAAGCGACGCGGACGCCTAAGACGACGAAGACGACGCGGACGAGCATCGCCGATCAATGGGGAGGACTTCCCGTGCTCGATCTCGCTCGGCTCCGCGCCCTGCACGCCGTCTCCGTGCACGGCACCGTCGGCGCGGCCGCCACGGCGCTCGGCTACACCCCGTCCGCCGTCTCCCAGCAGATAGCCAAGCTGGAGCGCGAGACCCGCACCACCCTCCTCGAACGGCAGGGCAGGGGCGTGGCGCTCACCGAGGAGGCGCGCCATCTCGCTTCCACGGCACAGGAGTTGATGGCGATCGTGGAGCGCGCCGAGACCGAACTCGAGGAGCGGCGCGGGCTGCCGGCGGGCCGCCTGACCATCGCCGCGTTCGCCTCGGCCGCGCGCGGTCTGCTGCCCGGCGTCCTCGCGGATCTCGCCCGGCGGCACCCCGCGCTCGACGCCCGGATGTCGGAGGTCGACCCGCATCTCTCCGTGGACCTCGTGACCAAGGGGGCGGTGGACATGGCGGTCGTGCACGACTGGGACATCGCACCGCTGCCCACGCCGCCCGGCGTCGAACAGGCCGTCATCGGCGACGACTACTGCGACCTCGTGGTGCCCGCGGGACACCCGCTCGCGGGGCGCGGCTCCGTGCGCCGCGAGGAGCTGAAGGGCGAGCGGTGGATCACCCAGCCGCCGGGGCTTGTCTGCCACGAGTGGCTGGTCCGCACGCTGCGCGAGGCGGGCTGCGAGCCGGACATCGCGCACACGGCGGAGGAGAATCCCACCCTGGTCGCACTGGTCGCGGAGGGGCTCGGCATCGCCCTGATCCCGCGCCTCGGCCGCGGCCCGATCCCGGAGGGCGCGGTCACCGTGCGGCTCGATCCGCTGCCGGTACGGCGGCTGTACGCGCTGTGGCGGGCCGGGGCGTCGCGGCGACCCGCGATCGCCGAGACGGTGCGGACCCTGCAGGGCCACTGGCCCCGTGCGGCCCCCGAGAAGCAGGCCTCCTGAACCTCAGGATTCCCGTTCGCACCACTTTCCGGAAATAGCCCTCTGTCGGGAACCCACGCGAAGGCGCCAGCGTCCAAATGGCGTGCTGCCGGGTGAGTCTCCGCGAGGCGGTGTCGGCATCGCTGCTGGCTGCGAACGCTGACCACCCTCTCTGCCGCCCGCGGCCGACAGCATGCCGTCACCGGTGCGCCCCCCTCCAACAGCGCCGGTGACGGCCCCTCTCCTCCACCGTGACTGCCGACTTCGGCTGCCGACTCCCTTGACCGGCAGAAATCTTCGGGATATCCGTGACTCTCGGAAAGTTTCCTTCAGCCGGTTTCCCCAGCCCGGCTCCGGTCCGGCATCCGTCCCGTAGGACGTCCCCGAAGGAGCGCACATGTCCCACCGCAACGCCTCCAGACGCACCCTGCTCACCGCCACGGCCGTCGCCGCGACGGCCCTTGCAGCCCCCTCCGACGCCCACGCGGCGGGCAGCGGCGACCGCGGGCGCGACCGGAAGCTGCGGGAGCTCATCTCCCGCATGAGCCTCGAGGAGAAGGTCGGCCAGCTCTTCGTGATGCATGTGTACGGCCACTCCGCCACCGAGCCCGACCAGGCGGACATCGACGCCAACCTCAAGGAGCTGGGCGTCCGCACCGCCGCGGAGGCGGTCGCGAAGTACCACCTCGGCGGCATCATCTACTTCGGCTGGGCCCACAACACCCGTGCCCCGCACCAGATCGCCGACCTGTCGAACGGCATCCAGCGCGCGGCCCTCACCCCTCATGCCCCGGAGCAGTCCCCCACCGCCCGCATCCCGCTGCTCATCTCCACCGACCAGGAGCACGGCGCCGTCGCCCGCGTGGGCATCCCCGCCACGCTCCTGCCCGGCGCGATGGCCCTGGGCGCCGCGGGCTCGCAATCCCTCGCGCGCAAGGCGGCCCGCATCGGCGGCACCGAGCTGCGCGCGCTCGGCATCCGGCAGAACTACGCCCCGGTCGCCGACGTGAACGTCAATCCGGCCAACCCCGTCATCGCCGTACGCTCCTTCGGCTCGGACCCCGAAGCGGTCGCCGATCTGGTCGCCGCCCAGGTCAAGGGCTACCAGGGCGCGGACATCGCGTCGACGTCCAAGCACTTCCCCGGGCACGGCGACACCAAGGACGACAGCCACTCGAAGCTGCCGTACATCCACCACACCCGTGAGCAGTGGGAGACCCTGGACGCCCCGCCGTTCCGGGCGGCAGTGGAGGCGGGCATCGACTCGATCATGACCGCGCACATCGTGGTCCCGGCCCTCGACCCGGCCGAGGACCCGGCCACGCTCTCCCGCCCCATCCTCACCGGCATCCTGCGCGAGGAACTCGGCTACGACGGGGTCGTGGTGACGGACTCGCTCGGCATGCAGGGCGTGCGCACGAAGTACGGCGACGACCGTGTGCCGGTGCTCGCCCTGAAGGCGGGCGTCGACCAGCTCCTGAACCCGCCGAAGCCGGAGATCGCCTGGAACGCGGTGCTCCAGGCGGTGCGGGGCGGCGAGTTGACGGAGGCGCGCCTGGATGAATCGATCCTGCGGATCCTGCGCCTCAAGGCGAAGCTTGACCTGTTCTCCGACCCGTACGTCACCTCGCGCGGCGTCGACCGCGCGGTCGGCACGCGCGCGCATCTCGCCGCCGCGGACCGGATCGCCGACGAGACGACGACGCTGCTGCTCAACGAGGGCGGGCTGCTCCCGCTGTCGCGGCGCACGCGGCCGAAGGTGCTCGTCGTGGGCGCCGATCCGGCGTCGCCGTCGGGGACGACGGGGCCGCCGACGACGGTCCTGGGACGCGAGCTGACGGACCTCGGCTTCTCGCCGACGGTCCTTCCGACGGGCACGGCCCCCTCCGCCGCGAAGATCGCCGAGGCGGTAGCGGCGGCCGCGGGCAAGGACGCGGTGCTCGTGGGCACGTACAACGTGGGGGCGGGGAGCGCGCAAATCGCGCTGGTGGAGGCGTTGGTGGCGACGGGCGTGCCGGTCGTCGCGGTGGCGATCCGCAATCCGTACGACGTGGCGCGGCTCCCGTCCGTGGGCGCTTCGCTGGCCGCGTACTGCTGGACCGATGTCGAACTGCGCGCCGCTGTACGGGTGATCGCGGGGCGCGTCGAGCCGCAGGGGAAGCTGCCCGTGCCGGTGCAGCGGGCGGATGACCCGGCGCAGGTGCTGTACCCGGTCGGGTACGGCCTGACGTACTGATCCGTACGCCGCGCGACCGGCGCACCACATCCACCTGACCCAAAGCACCCCACGCACCTGGCGTGCGCCCGCCCGCGCGGGTCACGCTGGGTGCACATATCGGGGGGTTTGCCATGCATGCCTTGCTTGGCAGGAACACGGCGTGGTCCGTGGTGGTGCGGGGGGTACTGGTGCTGCTCGCGGTGACGGCGTTGTCCGCCGCCGCGACCGGCTGCCAGAAGTCATCGGATCCGGGGTCGGGTTCGTCGCGCCTGGAGGACCGGCAGCCGTCCTCGTCGGTGCCGTCCGGTTACGGAGCCGTCTTCCTCGCCGTGGACGAGTGCAGTTCGCGGGGGCGCGAGACCTTCACGGAGGTCTCGTGCACGAGTGAGCGGGCGGCGGCGAGGGTCATCGCCCGCTACGACGGCAAGGTCGCGGAGGGCCCCGCGTGCCCCGCCCGCACGGACTTCGTGCTCCACATCAGCGAGACCCGGCCCGTGGTGGCCGAGGACGAGGACGGGAACGGGGAGGTGCCGCGGGGCTACGCCTGCATGCGGAATCTGGAGTCGCCGCATCCCGGGGATCCCGGGGGTGGAGGTGGCCCCCGGACTGCCGTCGGGGACTGTGTCTACAGCGCGGGGCGGGGTGAGGTGCGGGAGACGGCGTGCGACGGGTCCGGGGCGAAGGCCCCTGAGTACCGGGTGACGGTGGCGGTGGCCTCCCGTGCGGGGTGCCCTGCTGCGACGGAGCTGTACGTGTCGCTGGAGGGTGGGAAGCCGGTGGGGTGTGCGGTGCGGGTGTGAGCGCTCAATCGCCGGACGGCTGAAGGATCTCCCCGAGCCGGGGAAATCTCAGCCCGTCCGGCGATTGAGGACGAACTCGGCGAAGCCGGTGATCAACGGCGGCCAAGGCCCCCGCGCCGGTTACGGCCGCAGGGTCAGCTCCTTCTGCTGCTCCTTGCGGTCCAGCTTCGCGTCGTACGGAGCCAGCGGCTTCGGGGCCGCCGGAGTGGAGACCCCGGCCCAGGCCTGGATCCGCTCCGTCGCCTTCGCCTTCTCCGCGGGGATCAGACCGGCCACGTTCGCGCCGTGGTTGGCGCCCGGCGCGGTGAAGACGTGGGAGTCGTGCTTCGCGCCCTTGGCGGGACGGAACGGCTCCGCGCCCCACGGGTCGTTCTCGCCGTAGACGTACAGCATCCGCTGCGAGTTGTGCCGCACCCAGCGGTCCACGTCCTTCATGGCATCCGACTGGAACTTCATCGGGATGTCACGCGGCACGAAGTTCCGCGGCGGCTGGTAGCCGTAGCGGCTCAGGTCGCCGAGCCAGGGCTGGGAGATGTCGGGCGAGCCCAGCTGCGTACCGGCCTGGTAGTAGTACGGCGTGTACGGGGTCAGGCCCTGGTCCGTGTAGGAGGTCCAGCCGCCCACCTGGTCGACGTAGTCGAAGATCGCCTGGTCCGACGCGGTCTTGGCGTCGGGGACGTCCGCGCACGCGGCCTCCGGCTGGTACTGCCAGAAGCCCCACACCAGGTCGAGTACGACGGCCTCGTACGCCTTGTCGAGGTTCCCGACCGTCTTGAAGGTGTAGTTGCCCGCATCGGCGAACGCGGCGTACTTCTTCTCCAGCGGCTCACGGCGCACGAGCGCCTCGCGCTGCACGGCCTCCAGCTTGGCGCGGCACTCCTTGGTGCCGACCGTCTCGAAGAACTCGTCGTAGCGCGAGTCCTCCTTGTTCACCACGTCGTTCGGGGCGACGTACGCGACGACGCCGTCCATGTCACGCGGGTAGAAGCGCTCGTAGTACGTGGCCGTCATGCCGCCCTTCGAGCCGCCGGTCGCCACCCACTTCTTGTCGTAGATCGGCTTCAGCGCCTTGAAGATGCGGTGCTGGTCGCTCGCGGCCTGCCAGATGTCGAGCTTGGACCAGTCGGCCGGCTCGGGGCGTGACGGCGTGAAGTAGCGGTACTCCATGGAGACTTGGTTGCCGTCGATGATCCGCGTCGGCTCGCTGCGGCTGGGGTTCGTCGAGACGCCGTAGCCGCTGGTGAAGAAGGCCGTGGGGCGGGCGGTGTCTTTGTGCAGGACCGTCAGGCGCTGCTTGAAGGTGCCCTTGGAGGGGTGCCGGTGGTCGACCGGCTGGGTGTAGTTGAGGACGAAGTAGCGGTAGCCGGTGTACGGCTTCTCCTCGATCAGGCTCATGCCCGGTATCGCGAGGAGCCGGTCCTTGATGTCGGTGGCCTGCGGCTTCGCGGCGGTGGCCGCCCCTGCCGCACTCGCTGTGCCCGCGGTGCCTATGCCTATGAGCACCACTAGCGACAGCAGCCATCTGAGCGCCTTGCGCATGCACTCTCCCCTGAGTGGTTCACGGTTGCGTCCGCCGGAACTTATCGGAGCAACTCGCTCACCACTAGGGGCTCTTGCGTCACACCCGAACGCAGTACGTCACAAAGGGGGCCTCATTACCGCAAGCTTCCGATGGTGCCCTCACTCAGCAAAGGATCCAGCCCGAGCTGGTACTCCCCCCGCCCACCTTCCCCTTCACCCACACACACCGGTGTCCCGCGTGCACCGTCACCGGGCCCGCGTGATGCGTGTAGCGGCCCTTGTCCCTGGCCGGGCGGTTGCCGCGGGCCTGGACGCTGACGTACATCGTCTTGCGGGCGCCGGGGCGCTTGGCGACGGTGACGGCGCAGACATAGCCGCGGCTCTTGTAGACGACGACCTTGCCCGTGCTGAAGGAGAGGGTGCGCACCTTGTGCCCGGCGCAGCGCCCGGCCGAGGCCTGCGCCTGCGCCGCGCCGGCGCCCGCGACACCGAGCAGGACGGCAGCCGCAAGGACGACGGCACCGAGCGCAAGGCTCCGCCGTATTCGACCACTGCTCACCAGTTTCCCCTCCCGACACATCCGCATCAGCGTACTGATGTACGGACGCGGACCGCGGGCCGTCCGGTTGCGAAACCGCCCCGATTCGTTCGGCAGGCATTCAACGAGCCGCCGCCGAGTAGCCGCCGAGCACCCGCCGGGCTACGCGGCCGACGGCTCGGCCTCCCCCACGAACGTCCGCCACAGCGTCGCGTACCGCCCGTCGAGCGCCAGCAGCTCCTCGTGCGTGCCGTCCTCCGCGACCCGGCCGTGGTCCATCAGGATCACGCGGTCCGCGCGGGCGGCCGTGGTGAGGCGGTGGGCGACGACCAGGGTGGTGCGCTTGCCCGCGATGCGGTCGGTGGCCTGGTTGACCTGCGCTTCCGTGGCGAGGTCGAGGGCCGCTGTCGCCTCGTCGAGGAGCAGGATGTCCGGGTCGACGAGCTCCGCGCGGGCCAGGGCGATCAGCTGGCGCTGCCCCGCGGAGAGGTTGCGGCCACGCTCGGAGACCTCGTGGAGGTAGCCGCCGTCCAGGGTGGCGATCATGTCGTGCGCGCCGACCGCGCGGGCCGCGGCCTCCACCTGGGCGTCGGTGGCGTCGGGCCGCCCGTAGGCGATCGCGTCGCGCACCGTTCCCACGAAGAGGTAGGCCTCCTGCGGCACGACACCGAGGCGGTGGCGGTACGAGGTCAGGTCGAGGGACCTCAGGTCCGTGCCGTCCACCGTCACCCGACCGCCGGTCGGGTCGTAGAACCGGGCGACGAGCTTGACCAGCGTCGACTTGCCCGCGCCGGTCTCGCCGACGAAGGCGACGGTCTGGCCCTCGGGGATGCGCAGGCGGACACCGCTGAGGGCCTCCTCCTCATCGCCGTACGCGAAGTCCACGTCCTCGAAGGCGATCTCCCCGCGCAGGGACAGGACGTCGAGCGGCTCGTCCGCTGCCTCGGTCGAGGTCGGCTCACGGAGCAGTTCCTGGATGCGGCCGAGCGAGACCGTGGCCTGCTGGTAGCCGTCGAAGACCTGGGAGAGCTGCTGGACGGGCGCGAAGAACAGGTCGATGTAGAGGAGGTAGGCGACCAGGGCGCCGGTCGTCAGCGTCCCCGCCTCCACGCGTCCCGCGCCGACCATCAGGACCGCGGCAGCCGCGACCGCCGAGAGCAGCTGCACGAACGGGAAGTAGACGGAGATCAGCCACTGCCCGCGGATACGGGCGCTGCGGTAGTCGGCGCTGGCCTGCGCGAACTTCTTTCCGCCCGAGCGCTCGCGCCGGAACGCCTGCACGATGCGCAGCCCCGCGACGGACTCCTGGAGCTCGGCGTTGACGACCGAGACGCGCTCGCGGGCCAGCTCGTACGCCTTGACGCTGGAGCGGCGGAAGAAGAACGTGCCGATGATCAGCGGCGGCAGCGTCGCGAAGACGACGAGCGCGAGCTCCACGTCGATGACGAGGAGGGCGACCATGATGCCGAAGAAGGTGACGACGGAGACGAAGGCGGTGACCAGACCCGTCTGGAGGAAGGTGGACAGGGCGTCCACGTCCGTCGTCATCCGGGTCATGATGCGCCCGGTCAACTCCCGCTCGTAGTAGTCGAGTCCGAGCCGCTGGAGCTGGGCGAAGATCTTCAGGCGGAGGGAGTAGAGCACCCGCTCGCCCGTCCGCCCGGTCATCCGCGTCTCGCCGATCTGCGCCGTCCACTGGACGAGCACGGCGACCAGCGCGAGCCCGGAGGCCGCCCAGACCGCACCGAGCGCGAGCTGCGAGACGCCCTCGTCGATGCCGTGCCGGATCAGCACGGGAAGCAGCAGGCCCATGCCCGCGTCGACCGCGACCAGGAGCAGGGCGAGCAGCAGCGGTTTGCCGAATCCGGCGAGGAGGCGGCGCAGCCCGTACGACTCCTCCGTGCTGACCGCGCGCGCCTCGTCGACGCCAGGGGTGTCGGTGGCCGGGGGCAACGCGTCGACCTGCGCGAGGAGTTCGGGGGTCGCGGGCATCCCGGACATCGCGGTGTCCTTGGGCTCGCGGTCGCCGACCCAGAGCGGCGGGGTGATGCCGCGCTCGGCGTCGAACTCGGCGTCGAGCTCGTCGCGCAGCGATGTGTCCTCGGGAAGCTCGACCGGGACCGTGCGGCCCGGCGAGACACCGCCGAGCTCGTCGGGGTCGGTCAACAGGCGCCGGTAGAGCGCAGATTGTTCCGTCAGCTCCTCGTGGGTGCCGATGGCCGCGAGCTTTCCGCCGTCGAGCACGGCGATGCGGTCGGCGAGGTTCAGGGTGGAGCGGCGGTGGGCGATGAGGAGGGTCGTGCGCCCCGCCATGACGCCGCGCAGGGCCTCGTGGATCTCGTGCTCGACCCGTGCGTCCACCGCCGATGTCGCGTCGTCGAGGACGAGAAGGCGGGGGTCGGTGAGGATCGCGCGGGCGAGGGCGACACGCTGGCGCTGGCCGCCGGAGAGGGTGAGTCCGTGCTCGCCGACGGTGGTGTCGTACCCGTCGGGCAGCTCGGATATGAAGCGGTCGGCCTGGGCGGCGCGGGCCGCGGTCTCGATCTCCTCCTGGGTGGCGTCCGGCTTTCCGTACGCGATGTTGGCGCGGATGGTGTCGGAGAAGAGGAAGGAGTCCTCGGGCACGAGCCCGATGGCGGCCCGCAGCGAGTCGGTGGTCAGCTCGCGCACGTCGTGCCCGCCGATGAGGACGGCGCCGTGTGTCACGTCGTAGAAGCGGGGCATCAGCAGCGAGACGGTGGACTTGCCGCTGCCCGATGTGCCGACGACGGCGAGGGTCTCGCCGGGCCGGATCTCGAAGGAGAGCCCGTCCAGGACGGGGCGGCTGTCCTCGTAGGCGAAGGAGACGTCGTCGAACTCGACGGTGGCCGGGGCGTCGGCGGGCAGCTCCTTGGTGCCGTCCTTCAGCGTCGGCTCGGTGTCGATGAGCTCCAGGACGCGCTCGGCGCCCGCGCGGGCCTGCTGGCCGACGGTGAGGACCATGGCGAGCATGCGCACGGGCCCGACGAGCTGGGCGAGGTAGCTGGAGAAGGCGACGAACGTGCCGAGCGTGATCTGCCCGCGCACCGCGAGCCAGCCGCCGAGCGCGAGCATCGCGACCTGCCCGAGGGCGGGCACGGCCTGCAGGGCGGGCGTGTACTTGGAGTTGAGGCGGATGGTCCGCAGCCGCCCCGCGAAGAGCTTGCGCCCGACCTCGCGGAGCTTCCCGGTCTCCTGGTCCTCCTGGCCGAACCCCTTCACGACGCGTACGCCGGAGACGGAGCCGTCCACGACCCCGGCGACGGCGGCGGCCTGGGCCTGCGCGTACCAGGTGGAGGGGTGCAGGCGGTTGCGGCTGCGCTTGGCGATGAACCAGAGGGCAGGGGCGACGGCGAGCGCGACGAGGGTGAGCGGGATGGAGAGCCACGCCATGATCACGAGGGAGATCACGAAGAGGAGGATGTTGCCGATGGTCATCGGCAGCATGAAGAGCAGACCCTGGATGAGCTGAAGGTCGCTGGTGGCCCGCCCGACGACCTGTCCCGTGGACAGCTCGTCCTGCCGCCGCCCGTCGAGCTTGGTGATCGTCCCGTACATCTCGGTCCGCAGGTCGTGCTGGACGTCGAGGGCGAGACGGCCGCCGTAGTAGCGGCGGATGTAGGTGAAGACGTAGACGAGGACGGCCGCGCCGATGAGGGCGCCGACCCAGGGCCCCATGGACCGCGTCTTGTCCCCGATGACGTCGTCGATGATCACCTTGGTGATCAGCGGGACGAGCGCCATGACGGCCATACCGGCGAGCGAGGAGCCGAGCGCGAGCACGACGTCCTTCGGGTAACGCCACGCGTACCCGGTCAGCCGTTTCGCCCAGCCGGATTTCTCCGCCTCGGCCCCACCCCGTTGCTCCGTCACGTGCTGCCTCCCGTCGACCTGACCTGCCGAGAGGCACAACCCGGGGGGATGCGGATTTCATCCCGCCGCAACAAAGAGGGGTCGAAGGACCTAGGACCCCGTCAGCTGCCGGGTACCGCCACGAACGCCTCGCGCGGCGTCTGCGTCGGGGTGTAGCGCCGGGCCGCGGGGGCCTGGGGCGTCAGGTCCTTGTGGATGGCCTTGGCCACGCCCTGGATGGTGGTGACGCCGTAGTTCATGGTGCTGTTGCCGTGGGTGAGCACGGAGATCGTGTAGTCGTGGCCGCCGCCCTTGAACGCGCCGATGCTGTGCACCCGCCAGCCGTGGGTCGACCGCTGCAGCCAGCCGTTCTTGACGTGTATCGCGACGCCGGACGGCGCGCCTGCCGGGGTGCCCCAGCGCTGCGAGGAGACGACCTTGCCCATCAGCTTGAGGATGTAGGCGCGCGCGTTGTCGCTCAGGACGGAGTTCTTGGCGGTGATCAGGGCCAGGAGCTTCTGCTCGTCGGCCGCGTTGATCCGGGTCAGGCCCCAGTAGCCGCCGGATCCCGGCACGGTCTTCGTCATGTCGGCTGCTCTGAGGAAGCCCTTCACCTTGGCCGTGCCGAGTTGGCTCCAGAGCTTGCTGGTCGCCGCGTTGTCCGACTTGGTGATCATGGCGTACGCGAGGTCCGACTCACGGGCCGACAGCTTCCGGTCGGTCTTCTTCGCGTCCCACAGCAGCGTCGCGAGGACGGTCGTCTTGACGACGCTCGCCGAGTCGAACGAGGTGCCCGAGCGCAGGGTGCAGGTGGTTTTGGTGGTGCGGTCGTGCAGGCCGACCGCGACGGTGCCCTTGCGGTTCTTCAGCGCCGCCGTGATGTCCTTCGTGAGCTTGGCGGCCAGGCCTGTCTGTGCGGAGGTACAGGTGACCCTCGGCGCCGCCGCGGCGACGGCGGGCGTGGCGGTCGCGGCGGTGCCGAGCGGCACGAGCACTCCGGCGGCGAGGCCCGCCGAGAGCACGCGGGCACGCTTGGACGTCCCGGATATCGGGTGCGTCATGAAGTCTTCCCATCCCCTTGGGTCCGTACAAGACCCTCGGGGCCCGTACAAGCGCGCCCCCCGGCACGCTCACCTCTCTTGACTCACCGACACCGCACGAGGTTGTACAAATAGGGAACAGATGACCGATCCGTAATCAGCGCGGGCTCAGAGGTGGGTCGGCTCGAACATGCGCAGGAGGGCCGGGAGTACGACTACCGAGGGGCCCGGTTCCGCAAGGGCCTTCGCGAGGTCGTCGCGGAGGGTCTCCGGAGTCGTGCGGACGCCGGGCACCCCGAAGGACTCCGCAAGCGCGACGAAGTCGGGCCGGGAGAGCTCCGTCGCCGTCGGTTCGCCGAAGGCCTCGGACATGTACTCCCGGAGGATTCCGTAGCCCCCGTCGTCCACGATCAGCCAGGTGACCGGCAGGTCGTGCTGCTTGGCGGATGCCAGTTCCGCGATGGAGTACATCGCGCCGCCGTCGCCCGAGACGGCGAGGACCGGCTTCGTGGGGTCGGCGGCCGCTGCTCCCAGCGCCGCCGGGAAGCCGTAGCCGAGGCCGCCCGCGCCCTGCGCCGAGTGCATCGTGTTCGGGTGCCGGGCGTCGAAGGCGGACCAGGCCCAGTACGCGAGGATCGTCATGTCCCAGAAGGACGGCGCGGCATCCGGCAGGGCCTCGCGCACCGAGGCGAGTACCTGCTGCTCCAGGGTGAGCTCCTGGGCCGCGATGCGGTCCTTGACCTTGGTGAGCACGGACCGCACCCGCTCGGGGGCCGAGGGGTCCTCACGCGGGGCGTCGATCGTCTCCAGGAGCGCGGAAAGGGCGAGCCGCGCGTCCGCGTGGATGCCGAGCGCCGGATGGTTGGACTCCAGCTTTCCGGCGTCGGCCTCGATCTGGATGACCCGGCCGCGCGGCTTGAACGTGTGGTAGTTCGAGGAGAGTTCGCCGAGTCCGGAGCCGACCACAAGGAGGACGTCGGCGTCCTCCAGGAAGTCCGTGGTGTACCGGTCCTCCAGCCACGACTGGAGCGACAGCGGGTGCTCCCAGGGGAACGCGCCCTTGCCGCCGAAGGTCGTGACGACGGGAGCGTTCACCAGCTCGGCGAGCGCGAGCAGCTTTCCGGAGGCGTCGGAACGTACGACTCCGCCGCCCGCGATGATCGCCGGGCGCTCGGCCCGGGACAGCAGGTCGGCCGCCACCGCGGTCAGCTCGGGGCGCGGGACGACCTCGTCCGGGGTCGCGTCCATGGCGGTGACGACGGGCAGGGTCGTCTCGGCGAGCAGCACGTCCTGCGGGATCTCCACCCAGACCGGGCCGTGCGGGGCGGTGAGCGCCGACTCCCAGGCCGCCGCGATGGCGGAGGGGATCTGCGATGCCGTGCGGACCGTGTGGACGGACTTCACGATGTCGCGGAAGGAGGCCTGCTGGTCGCGCAGCTCGTGGAGGTAGCCGTGCCGGCCGCCGCCGAGCCCCGCGACCGGGACCTGGCTGCCGATCGCGAGCACGGGCGATGACCCGGCCGCCGCCTCCTGGAGCGCGGCGAGCGAGGTCAGCGCGCCGGGTCCGGTGGACAGGAGCAGCGGGGCGACTTCGCCGGTGATGCGGCCGTACGCGTCCGCCGCGAAGCCCGTGTTGTTCTCGACGCGCAGCCCGACGTACGACAGGGACGAGCGCCGCAGGGCGTCGAACATGCCGAGCGCGTGCTGGCCGGGGAGACCGAAGACGGTCGTCGCGCCGAGGCCCTGGAGGGTCTCGACGACGAGGTCGCCGCCGGTGCGCCCCGCAGGCGGGTTCAGGGCCGCTTCCTGCTGCGCCTCCGTGGGCCGCAGGACTACGTCGTGGTCGTGCGTCACTTGGCCGCCCGCCCCTCCGCGATCTGGCGGGACATGATCGTCGTCAGTTCGTACGCGGTGTGCGAGGCGGCGACGGCCGTGATCTCCGCGTGGTCGTAGGCGGGGGCGACCTCGACGACGTCGGCCGACACGAGGTTGCAGGAGGAGAGCCCCCGCAGAATCTCCAGGAGCTCGCGCGACGTCATGCCGCCCGCCTCCGGGGTGCCCGTGCCGGGCGCGTGGGCCGGGTCCAGGCAGTCGATGTCGATGGAGATGTACAGCGGGCGGTCGCCGATGCGCTGGCGCAGCTGGTCGGCGACCTCGTCGGCGCCGCGGCGGTAGATGTCCGCCGACGTGACGATGCCGAAGCCCATCTTCTCGTCGTCGGTGAGGTCCTGCTTGCCGTACAGCGGGCCGCGCGTGCCGACGTGGGAGAGCGCCTCGGTGTCGAGGATGCCCTCCTCGACGGCCCGGCGGAACGGCGTGCCGTGGGTGTACTCCGCGCCGAAGTACGTGTCCCAGGTGTCCAGGTGCGCGTCGAAGTGCAGCAGGGCGACCGGGCCGTGCTTCTTGGCGACCGAACGGAGCAGCGGCAGGGCGATGGTGTGGTCGCCGCCGAGCGTCATCATGCGGGCGCCGGAGCCGAGGAGGTCGTCCGCGGCGGCCTCGATCGTCTCGACCGCTTCGTTGATGTTGAACGGGTTGGCGGCGATGTCGCCCGCGTCCGCGACCTGCGCGAGCGCGAAGGGCGACGCGTCCTGCGCGGGGTTGTACGGACGCAGGAGGCGCGAGGCCTCGCGGATCGCGTTGCCGCCGAAGCGGGCGCCGGGGCGGTACGAGACACCGGTGTCGAAGGGCACGCCGACCACGGCGATGTCCGTCTTGCCGCCCACCTCGTCGAGCCGGGGCAGCCGGGCGTAGGTCGCCGGGCCCGCGTACCGAGGGACGCGGGAGGAGTCGACAGGGCCGCGGGGGGTCGGGGTCTCGGCGCTGCTCATGGTCGGTTTCCTCCTGCTGGTACGAATGCTGCGTTGCTGCTGGGACAAGTGTCGCGCGGCCCACCGACAGTGGGCCGCGCGAGAGAGCTAGACGGTTACCGGAGTCTCCGGCTCCGCCTCTTCGGACCCCCGGCCCGCGAGCCGCTCGCGCCAGGCCGCGAGGACCTGCGCGTCGGTCGGCTTCGTGGCGAGGGAGACGACGACGTACACGCCGAGCGAGATCAACAGGCCGTAGTAGACCGGCTCGTTGGCGAGGATTCCGTACCACCACATGAGCCCGATGACCGAGAGCCCACCGGCGGTGACCGCCGCGAGCGCACCGGGCGCCGTGCCGCGCTTCCAGAGCAGCCCGCCGAGGATCGGCACGAGCAGCCCGGCGACGAGCAGGTTGTAGGCGACGGTGAGCGCCTGGACGACGTCGTTGAGGGCGATGGCGATACAGATGACGGCGATGCCCATGATCAGGATGAAGAGGCGGTTGCCCTTCACCTCGTCGTGCGCCTCGTCATCCCCCTTCGGGGAGACGGCGCCCCGCAGCCGCGACCAGATGTCGTTGTTGGCTACGGTCGCGCAGGCGATGAGCGCTCCGGAGGACGTGGACATCACGGCGGCGAGCGCCGCTGCGAGCACCAATCCCCGTACGCCCATGGGCAGTTCGTCCTTGACGATGGTCGCGAAGGCCGCGTCCGCGCTCGGCAGCTTCGGGTACATGACCTTGGCCGCGGTGCCGATGACGGCGCCCGCGACGGCGTACACCAGGCAGTACGTACCGGCGACGGTGCCGCCGTAGCGGGCGACCTTGTCGCTGCGCGCGGTGAAGACGCGCTGCCAAATGTCCTGCCCGATGAGCATGCCGAACGTATAGATCAGGACGTAGGTGAAGATCGTCTCGCCGCCGATGCCCAGCGGGTCGAAGTACTCCGTGGGCAGCTTGGCCTTCATCTCGCTGAAGCCGCCGGCCTTGACGACCGCGATGGGCAGCAGCAGAAGCAGCACGCCGATGGTCTTCACCACGAACTGCACCATGTCGGTGAGCGTGATGGACCACATGCCGCCGAGCGTCGAGTACGCGACGACGATCGAGCCGCCGAGGATGATCGCGATCGTGCGGTTCATGTCGAACAGGACGTCGAAGATCGTGGCGTACGCGATGGTCGAGGTGACCGCGAGCATCAGCGTGTACGCCCACATGACGACTCCGGAGATGACGCCCGCGCGCCCGCCGTAGCGGAGGTCGAGCATCTCGGAGACGGTGTAGACCTTCAGGCGTGCGATGCGCGCCGAGAAGAAGACGCTCAGCGCGAGCAGGCCGAGGCCGATCGTGAAGACCATCCAGGCGCCGGAGAGCCCGTACTGGTAGCCGAGGCCGACGCCGCCGATGGTGGACGCGCCGCCGAGGACGATGGCGGCCATGGTCCCGGAGTACATCCACGGTCCGAGGCGGCGTCCCGCGACCAGGAACTCGCTCTTGGACTTGGCGCGGCGCATGCCCCACCAGCCCATGGCGAGCATGCCGGCGAGATAGACGACGATCACTGTGTAGTCGACGGCCATAGGGCCCTCCTTCGCGCACCTCGGTGGCGTGTCGTGCAGATGGGGGTGATGCCAATGGGGGGTGGCAACCAGCCGCGGGGACATCCGCCCGTACCCGCGGCCTGGGGTCGGCACGACCTTAGGTGGCCGGAAAGCAACGCTGAAGTGTACGTTTCATCCACTCTTCACGACCAAGATGGATGGAACGTCCACCGTGCCGGACCCTGCCGCCTCATCCGCCTCATCAGCTGCCCTTTCCGTGACTCCCCCCACCCCGCCCGTCGCGCTGACCGCGCTGCTCGCCCGGGAGGACCTTGGCCTGCGCCAGATCGCGGGCCCCGACGCCGGGGAGAGCGGGGCGGCCGTCCAGTGGGTGCACACCTCGGAGATGGCGGACCCGTATCCCTACCTCCTGGGCGGCGAGCTGCTCCTGACGGCGGGCGTGCACATCACCGACCCGGCGGGCGCGGGCGTCTACCTCGACGACTACGTGGCGCGGATCGTCGAGGCGGGCGGATCAGCCCTCGGCTTCGGTGTCGCGCCCGTGCACGACACGGTGCCGCGCGCCCTGGTGACGGCCTGCGACCGCTACGGCCTGCCCCTCCTGGAGGTGCCGCCGCGCACGACGTTCAGCGGGGTCGCCCGCGCGGTGTGGCAGCTGGTGGCGGAGGCAAGGCACGCGGAGCTGCGCCGCGTGACGGAGGCCCAGCAGGGCCTCGCCACGGCCGCCGCGCGCCCTGACCCGGTGCCCGCGGTCCTTCGCCAGCTGGCGGCGCGCCTGGGCGGCTGGGCGGTGCTCTACGCACCGGACGGCGCGGTGCTCCACACGGCGGGGACGGCTCCGGGCGCGGGGGTGCGGCAGGCGGTGCGTGGCCTCTCCGAAGTCGTACGGCCGCAGGGGCGGCCCGGGCCCACCCCCGCGTCGGCCACCGACTCCGTGGGCGGTGCCCACCTCGCCGCTTACGCGCTGGGCGGCGGGCAGGGGTTCGCGCTCGGGGTCGCCGCCGAGCAGCGTGAACCGGGGGACCACACCATCACCGGGGTGGCCGTCGTGCTGCTCTCGCTCCTGACCGGGAAGCATCAGGGAGCCGCCGATTCCGTGCGCTCCGCGGCGCTCGTACGGCTGCTCCTGGGCTCGGCGGTGGGCGATGTCGCGCCTCTCCTGGGGGCCGATGAGTGGACCGTGGTGCACGCGCGCGGGGATGCCGGTGACGACCCGGTGGCCCACTCCGTCGCCGCATCCGCGCTGGCCGCCGCGCTGGGCAGCGGCCTGGTCGACGCGGACGCGGGGCAGGAGCGCGGACGCCTTCTGCTCCCCGCCGACCACGGGCTCACGGGGCAGCCCGGCTGGACCCTCGGCGTCTCCGCCCCCGCGTCACCCGGCGACC
>NZ_BAAAUG010000182.1:0-693 GCF_039533825.1 Streptomyces rectiviolaceus | reverse complement strand
CCCGCCCGCTCCGGCGCCGGGCTCCGCGCCCTCGACGACGCGCTGTTGCACGCCGCCGAAGCCTTCGACAGCGGCAGCACGACCAGGCCACCGCACGGGCGACGGCGGGGGCCCGTCGACGTACTGCGCACGGTGGCCGGTCCCGGCGGGCGTGAGTACGGCGTGCGGGTCGCGCTCTGCTTCGGGGCGAGCGCGGCCGTCGCGCAGGCCGTGCACCACCCGCACTGGTACTGGCTGCCCGCCACCGCCGTCTTCCTGGTCAAGCCCGACCTCGGGCCGCTGGCGTCGCGCGTCCTGTGCCGGGCCCTCGGTACGGTTCTCGGCGCCCTTCTCTTCGCGGGGCTCGCCGCCCTGCTGCCGCGGCCCGCCGGGCTCGTCGCCGTCGTCGCCGTGTGCGGCGCGCTGATCCCCGTCGCCACCCGGCACTTCGCCGCCCAGACCGCCGTGGTCACCGTGCTCGTCCTGGCGCTCGTCATGGTGGGCGGGGAGCCGCAGGCCTCCTGGGGGCGGATCGGCGAGACGCTGCTCGCCTGCGGGATCGTCCTGCTCGTCGGGCATCTGCCGTGGCCGGTGCAGCGCGGCGGCCGCGTACAGGACCGGCTCTCGGCCGCCCGTGAGTCCGCGCACGCCTATCTGCGCCACGTCCTGAGCGGCGCCGGCGAGGGTGGGCCCGTCGGAGAGGGCGGGCCCGCC
>NZ_BAAAUG010000181.1:418-23437 GCF_039533825.1 Streptomyces rectiviolaceus | reverse complement strand
GCCCGCTCGGCCACCCGGGTGCCGGACCCCTGCCGTGCGGTCAGCCAGCCCTCGGCGACCAGCTCGGCGTAGGCGTCGGCGACGGTGTTGCGGGCGATGCCCAGATCGGCGGCGAGGGAGCGGTAGGGCGGAAGCCGCGTCCCCGGAGCGAGCCGCCCCTCGCGCACGGCGTCCCGCAGCGCGCGGATGAGGACGGCGCGGCGGCCTCCCGCCCCGGAGAGCTCCAGGTGCAGGTCACTCCCGATGCGCTCGGCCAGATTGACCCATGATTCCGCCATGGAAATGCACCCTATCCGAGGTCTATCCCACCCGTAGATTCATGGTCATGACGAACAACGAGAACACCGCGCAGACCGCAACGCAGACCGCCCAGACCGCCACACAGAGCGCCCAGTTCGCCACGCAGACCCTCGCCCCCACGCCCCGCCTCAACTTCGCCAAGGCAGCCCCCAAGGCCTTCAAGGCCGTGATCGGACTCGACGCCGCCGCCCGCGAGGGCCTCGACCCGGCCCTGGTCGAGCTGATCCAGATCCGCGCCTCGCTGCTCAACGGCTGCGCGTACTGCCTGCACATGCACACCTCCGACGCGCGCAAGGCGGGCGAGGACGAGGCGCGACTGCACATGGTCGGCGTCTGGCGCGAGGCCAGGAACTTCTTCACGGAGAAGGAGCAGGCGGCGCTCGACCTGACCGAGTCCGTCACGCTCGTCCACCAGGGCGGCATCCCGGACGACGTCTACGCCCGCGCGGCCGCGCACTTCGACGAGACGGAGCTGGGTCACGTACTGGCCCTGATCTTCACCATCAACACCTGGAACCGCATCGCCCTGAGCACCGCCAAGGTGGCGGGCGAGGATGAGCGCTAAGCCCCGGGAACGCAAAACCGGGCCCCTTCTTACAGAAGAGGCCCGGTTCGCTTAAGACCGGTTCGCTCAAGAAGAGGGCCGGTTCGGCAGGACGCTCAGCCCTTGAGCTCAGCCATCCACGCCTCGACGTCATCGGCACGCCGCGGCAGCGTGGCCGACAGGTTCTTGTTGCCGTCGGCCGTCACGAGGATGTCGTCCTCGATCCGCACGCCGATGCCGCGGTACTCCTGCGGCACCGTCAGGTCGTCCGCCTGGAAGTACAGACCGGGCTCGACGGTCAGGCACATGCCGGGCTCCAGGACGCCGTCGGCGTACGTCTCACGGCGCGCGGCGGCGCAGTCGTGGACGTCCATGCCGAGCATGTGGCCGGTGCCGTGCAGGGTCCAGCGACGCTGGAGACCCAGCTCCAGGACGCGCTCGACCGGGCCCTCGACGAGCCCCCACTCCACGAGCTTCTCGGCGAGCACGCGCTGCGCGGCGTCGTGGAAGTCGCGGTACTTGGCGCCCGGCTTGACCGCCGCGATGCCGGCCTCCTGGGCCTCGTACACGGCGTCGTAGATCTTCCGCTGCAGCTCGTCGAAGCGGCCGTTGATCGGCAGCGTCCGTGTCACGTCGGCGGTGTAGTACGTGTGCGTCTCCACGCCGGCGTCGAGAAGCAGCAGCTCCCCGGAGCGCACAGCGCCGTCGTTGCGCACCCAGTGCAGCGTCGTGGCGTGCGGGCCCGCGGCGCAGATCGAGCCGTAGCCGATGTCGTTGCCGTCGACGCGGGCGCGCAGGAAGAACGTGCCCTCGATGTAGCGCTCGCTGGTCGCCTCGGCCTTGTCCAGGACGCGTACGACGTCCTCGAAGCCGCGGGCGGTCGAGTCGCACGCCTTCTGCAGCTCGCCGACTTCGAACTCGTCCTTGACCAGACGGGCCTCGGAGAGGAAGACGCGCAGCTCCTCGTCGCGCTCGGCGGTGACCTTGTCGGTCAGCGCGGCCTCGATTCCGGCGTCGTAGCCACGCACGACCCGGACGGATCCGGTCGCGTCGCGCAGCCGTCCTGCGAGCTCGCGCACGTCGGACGCCGGGATGCCGTAGAGCGTCTCGGCCTCGGTGAGGGAGTGCCGGCGGCCGACCCACAGCTCGCCCTGGCCGTCCAGCCAGAACTCGCCGTTCTCGCGGTCGGAGCGCGGCAGCAGGTAGATGGTGGCCTCGTGGCCGCTCGTGCCGTCCGCGAAGTCCGCCGGCTCCAGGACGAGGACGCCGTCCTCCGTCTGGTTGCCGGTCAGGTACGCGTACTCGACGGAGGAGCGGAAGGCGTACTCGGTGTCGTTCGAGCGGGTCTTGAGATTGCCCGCGGGGATCACGAGGCGCTCGCCCGGGAAGCGCGCGGAGAGCGCGGCGCGACGGGCGGCGGTGTGCTCTGCCTGGGCGATCGGCTGCAGGTCGTGCAGCTCTGTGTCGGCCCAGCCGGACTTCATGTTCTCGGCGAGCTCGTCGGAGACGCCCGGGTACAGGCCGTTCTTGCGCTGCTTGATCGGCTCTTCCGCGGACTCGATCTCCAGGTCTTCCGGGGTCTCCGGGTTCTCCGGAATGAGCTCCTCCGACACGATCTGCCTCCTATGTACGACACTGGGCCCCCTCCATCGTACGGGCGTACGGAAGGGGGCCCAGAGCCGGAAGGCCCATTACATGCCGTACTGCGGGGGTCACTCGAACGACATGGCGGACTCACGCGAACCGGAGGGCGGGCGTCACCCGAAACGGGCCGCAAGGAGAACCACGTCCTCGTCGCTGTCGACCGTGTCGAGCCCGTCCGGGAGCACCGTCCGCAGGACGTGATCGACGAGCGCGTCCGGGTCGTCGCGCACCGGCTTCGGCACGCTCGCCGCCGCCGCGTGCAGCCGCGCGAAGGCCCGGTCCATCGGGTCGCCGGTGCGGTGCAGCAGCCCGTCCGTGTAGAGAAGCACCGTTTCTCCCGGCTCCGGCTGGAACTCCACGCTCGGCGCCTCCCAGCAGGCGAGCATCCCCAGCGGCGCCGAGAGCGAGGTCTCCACGAACTCCGTGCGCCGCTCGCCGATCACCAGGGGCGGGCTGTGTCCCGCTCCCGCCAGGACGATCTTGCGCAGCGCCGGTTCGCAGTAGGCGAAGAGGGCTGTCGCCGACCGCGCGGGCTCGGTGAGCCGAAGGAGCAGCTCCAGATCGGACAGTACGGCGACGGGGTCCTCGCCCTCCATGACGGCGTACGCCCGCAAGGAGGCCCGCAGGCGCCGCATCTCGGCGACGGCGCTCGGCCCGGACCCGGTGACGGACCCGACCGCGAGGCCGAGCGCGGCGTCGGGCAGCGGCAGCGCGTCGAACCAGTCGCCGCCTCCGCGCGCGGAGGTGCGGTGCCGGGCCGCGAGCTGCACCCCGGCGACCCGGGGCAGCCGCGAGGGCAGCAGCTCTTCGCGCAGGGTGGCCTCCGTCGTACGGGCGCGGTCCAGTTCGATCAGCCGCGCCAGGTGCTCGGCGGCCTGGCGGGTGTAGAGGCCGACGAGGTGCCGCTGACGCTCGCCGGGCTCCGCCGGCTCGTCGTACAGCCAGACGGCGGCGCCGATCCGGCCCGCCGTCTCGGTGGACAGGGGCAGCGCGTAGCTCGCGGCGTAGCCGAGCCGAGTGGCCACGTCGCGGTGGCGGGGGTCGAGGGTGCTGTCGGCGAGCAGATCGGCGTTGACGATCTCGGTCTCGGCGCCCGGGGGCGCGGGCGGTGCGTCGAGGAGCCGCCCGAAGGCGGTGGCGGCGCGGGGCACCGTCTCGATGTGGCCGAGGTCGGCGCGGGTGAGGCCGAGGCCGACGGTGGTGTCGGGGCCGAGCCCGTCGGCGGGCTCCAGGACGAGCAGGCCGCGGCGGGCACCGACCAGGGCGGCTCCGGCGCGCAGCAGTTCGTGCAGGGCCTCGTCGAGGGTGGCCGTACGGGCCAGGCGCTCGGTGAGCTCCTGCAGGGTGGTCAGATCGGAGATCCAGCCCGCGAGCCGGTCCTGGATCATGAGGGTCGGTGCGCCCTGGGCCTGCGGGGCGGGCGCGACAGTGTGGTCTTGTGGCGGAACAGTTGAATCGATTCCGGCCACTTTCGGGAGGTGCGGAGCGTTCATGGCTGACGGCTTTCCGGCCGGTGCGTATTGCTCAATAGCATCGCAAACCCCCATGTCATTCTGCGCCGCTAGCAATGTTCTCCACATCTACACGCACTGATGAGGGGATGTCCAGCATTGTCCAGCTGGGATTCCTGGTGTCCGTGGGAATTCTGTGGCGTTTCGGCGATCTTGGTAACTTGGCTCAAAAGTGCCTGAGGCGACGGCATATTGCGATCGACTGGGATTGTTCAACAAGGGGCACTCCCAGGCCCTCAGGCACGGGAGGCGCGTCACAGCGGCCGTGATGGGTACGTACTCGGTGATGACCAGGGGCAGTTGAGATCCGCCCGGAACCTGGCGACGGACCCGGGCGTCTTAACTCACGACGACCGTGCCCCATCCTCCCGTGGGGGAGGCGGCGAATAAGTACGCGGGACAGCAAACGCCAGGCACCGCCACCCCACGCCACGCTAACGCTCGGCCCCTAGGGGTTCCCCATGCCGCAGGCTGGGGTGTGATGCGCCAGTTCTACGCACAGCGAAGTGATCCACACATGGTGTGATGTGGCCCGCCGTGTTCCTCGGCGTGTAAACGGAAAGGAACGAGCGCTCATGCGCGAGATCCTCGGAAGGCGACGCAGGCTCCTGTCCAGGCTCACCGGCAGGAAGTCTGACCAGAGTCCCGGTCTGACCGGCGCGGCCCTGACCTTCGCGACGGCATGGAAGTGGCCCGTGGTGCCGGGCGTCGGACTCGACCGGCGAGACGGCACCCGCTGCGCCTGCCCCGACCCCGACTGCACGGTGCCAGGAGCGCATCCACTCGACCCCGGCCTGCTGACCGCGACGACCGACGAGCGCATGGTGCGCTGGTGGTGGACCAACCGCCCGGACGCGCCCATCGTGCTCGCCACCGGCGCCAGCGCCCCGTGCGCCGTCAGCCTGCCCGCGGTCGCGGGCGCGCGCGCCCTGGCCGCGCTCGACCAGATGGGCATCAGGCTCGGCCCGGTCGTGGCGACCCCCGCCCGTCTCTTCCTGCTCGTCGCGCCGTACTCCATGGAGCAGTTGGGCGAGCTGCTGTACGCCAAGGACTACGTACCGGGCTCACTGCGCTTCCACGGAGAGGGCGGGTATCTCGCACTGCCGCCCTCCGAGACGGGCCAGGGACCGGTGCGCTGGGAGCGTGCTCCGCTGCCCGGCTCGGCGGCGCCTTGGGTGCCCGATGTCGAGGCCGTGGTGGACGCGGTGGTGGACGCGCTCACTCGTACGGGTGTGAGCGCGCCCGAGTTGTAGGGGAAATGGGCGCGCGGCGAGCCGGGCGCCCACCAAACGTCGTTAGTGTCAGGGCCCATGAACCCCCGCCTGATCGCGCTCATGGGCGCCGTGGCCATTACGGTTCTCCTGCCGCTCGCCGGCGCGTCCGCGGGGCCCGTGGGCGACGGTGACGCCGAAGCCGAGCCGTCGGAGCGGCAGGCGGGTGCGGCACCGGGGGCGGCGCCGGATCCCGACGCGAAACAGCCCTCTTCGGAGGACGCGTCTCTCCTCACGGGGCTCGGCCTCGACAGCGCCGCCCAGTGCGGACCCGAACTCACATCCCCCAAGGGCATCGAGGCCCAGACCTGTGTCCTGACCCAGGGGCACGACACCTGGGGGCGCACGTACTACCGCAACACGACCGGTGATGAGCTGAGCGCCGTACTGACCGTTATGGGCCCGGGCGGACGCACCGTGCAGATGCATTGCGTGGTGGGTGCGGCGGACGAGCCGGGGGCGTGCGAGACACCACGCGAGCGTACGGCGGGGAATGCCGAGGCGTATTCGGCGGTTGTGGAGTTCGCTGACGGGAGCGGCGGACCGTTGCTCCTGCGCTCCGGGAGCAACTCCGCGCGGCCGAAGGCCAGTTGAGACCGCAGGTCAGGCCGGGCAGTGAGCCGGACATGGAAGCGCCCGGTTGCTGGCGACGGGGGATGCACCAGCAACCGGGCTACCTGAACGGTAACAAGAGATCTGCTCTGGGCAAATTCGATCTCGGATATCCAGACAGGGATTTACCTGCGACGACGGGGAGTTGTGACAGGAGTCACCCATTCCCCTCCAACTGACTGGTGGGTCAGCTCAGCGTCACCTGGCGGTTGGTGAGACCGCCGCGCGCACGCCGCTCCTCCGGCGTGAGCGGGGCATCGCTGCTGAGCGCCGTCGCGAGCCGCTCGGCGAACTCGGCGGCTGGCTTCTCGATGTCCTCGGCACCCATTCCGGTTGGCAGATCCCACACCGGAACCGTCAGACCGTGCGCCCGGAAGGATCCGACAAGGCGGGTGCCCTCGCCGAGACTCGACGTACCGGCCGCGTGCAGCCGGGCGAGCGCGTCGAGGAGCTGCTCCTCGGGGTGCGGCATGACCCAGCGCAGGTGGTTCTTCTCCGGGGTCTCGCACCAGTACGCGCAGTCCACGCCGGAGAGCTTCACGGTCGGGATCGCGGCGGCGTTCGCGCGCTCCAGGGACGCGGAGACCTCCGGGGAGGCGTTCTCCGAGTCCGGCACCCAGAATTCGAAGCCCGCGTGCACGATCGGCTCGAATGCGCCCTCGGGGTCGAGGATGTCCTGCAGGCGAGGCCCGTCGGCCGGGGCGCGGCGTGCCTGGACCGGAGAGCCGGGCTCGGCGGTCAGGGCGCGCTGGAGGGTGTCGGCGAGGTCGCGGCTGATGTCGCCGGACGCGGTGTCGTTCTGCAGGCCGAGCAGGACCGAGCCGTCGTCGCGGCGCAGCGCGGGCCAGGCCATCGGCAGGACGGTGGCAAGGGCGACGGAGGGCACGCCGTCCGGCAGCCCGTCCTTGAGGGGCAGTTCGACGGTCGCCGCCGGGACGAGCTCGCGCAGAGCCACCCAGTCGCCCTCGCCGGGCAGACCTTCGAAGGGGCGCTGGACCAGCTCGGTCACCGCGTGCGCGGCGGCCCGGCCGTGACAGGCCTTGTAACGGCGGCCCGAACCGCAGGGGCAGGGTTCGCGGGCACCGACGACAGGAACCTGCCCGTCCGTCAGCTGCGGCTGCTTGCCCTTGGTCTGAGGGCGCTTCTTGGCCATCTTGGGTGTCTCCCGGATGCGGCTTTCCTGCGTGGCTCTTCGTACGTCTTGGGCGTACGGGCGCGAGCCTAGCCGCTCACCCAAAGGGCGTCGGGATTCAGCCTGGGTCGGCCGGACTCAGTCGAGGTCGTCGAAGGGGTCCGCGTACGCGAGGTCGGGTATCACGGCGACCGACGGGGCCGCGACGCGCGTAGCGAAATCCTCGTGACGGTGCCCTGCATGGACGACGACCCACACCGTGACCTCGCCATGGGTGTCGTCGCGCACGCCCCACGTCTCGGCGAGGGCCGTGATGATGTTGAGCCCGCGACCGCCGTGCGCCGTGACCGAGGGCGTGGCCGGAACGGGACGGGTCGGGCCGCCGCCATCCGTCACCTCGACCGTCAGCCGGCCTGTGGCGTCCACGCGCCAGGCGGCCCGGACATCTCCGTCGCCGACCATTCCTTCGCCCAGCGGCCTGCCGTGCCGACAGGCATTGCTGAGCAATTCCGACAGGACCAGTACGGCATCGTCGACGACCGATTCCGGCACCCCGTTCCCGCGCAGTTGATCGCGCATCCGGTGCCTTGCTTCCCCCACGCCCGCCGGGCCATGGGGTACGGCCATGCTCGACGACGCGGGCACCTCCCGTGCCACCACCAACGCCACCCCCGAGACCTCCTTCGCCCCACGCCACGGTGTGAATGCCCCAATGGACTGGACCGGAAACCGGCCAATCCTTGTGTGGTGACGCACTCGTAACGATCGAATACGGACCGAACGCGCCGGTGCACACCCTGTAACCGACGAGGTCGCGGTTAGCGGCGGCCCAACTGGGACAGCACCTGCTTGGGGCGATTGGTGATGATGGCGTCGACGCCGAGTTCGGCGCAGAGCTCCACGTCCTCGGGTTCGTTCACGGTCCACACGTGCACCTGGTGGCCCGCGCGTTTGAGTTTGGCCACGTAGGCGGGGTGATTGCGGACGATCCGCATGCCCGGTCCCGCGATCCGAACACCCTCGGGGAGGCGGCCGTCGCGGTGGCGCGGCGAGACGAACTGCATCAGATAGACGGTCGGCAGGGTGGGGGACGCGGCCCGCACCCGTTGCAAGGAGCGCGCCGAGAAGCTCATGACGCGTACGGGAGAGGGGCCATCGGAGGGTGGGGAATCCAAACCGAAGCGCTTCAGTAGAAGAAGCAGCCTTTCCTCCACCTGGCCCGCCCAGCGGGTGGGGTGCTTGGTCTCGATCGCCAGCTGGACGTTGCGCCCCGAAGCATTGCTTTCGGCCACCAGCTCGAGCAGCCGCTCCAGGGTGAGGACGGAGGTGTCCTCCCAGTCGGGGCCTTCGTCGGCCTCTCCGTGGTTGTTCTTCCAGGAGCCGAAGTCGAGGGTGGCGAGGTCGGCGAGCTCCAGGGCCGACACGGCTCCCCGGCCGTTCGACGTCCGGTTCACACGTCGGTCGTGGACACAGACGAGGTGCCCGTCCGCAGTGAGGCGTACATCGCATTCGAGAGCGTCGGCACCGTCCTCGACCGCCTTCTTGTACGCGGCCAGCGTGTGCTCGGGGGCGTCGTCGGAGGCTCCGCGGTGGGCGACGACCTGGATCTGTTGCTGTCGTGCGAGGGTCACCGCGTCATGGTGCCATCACGGGGTACTCACAGGCTTGCCCGAGGGTGGGGCACACAGAGCCGGATCCACAGGATCGGCTTATGGTGCCCTGACAGCCCATGGGAAAAGCTGACTGCAGACACATGCACAGTTGGGCACAGCCAGGCCGTGACCGAGAACGACAGCGTGGACCGAGGAGAAGAGCTGTGAGCACCGAGAACGAGGGCAACGAGGGCAACGAGGTACCCCCGGCCCCGTCAGCGCCTCCTGTGCCGGTGGAATCTCCCGCTGCTTCCGCCGAGCCCGCGACGCACGCTTCCGCCGCGCCCCCGCACGCCTCCGCGCCCCCGCACGCCTCCGGTGCGGGGGCCTGGCCGCCGCCCCCGCCGCCGGCCGTTCCCTCGTACGCCCAGGGTGGAGGCTCAGGCTCCGGGTGGGGCGCGTCGTACGCGGCGCAGCATCCGGAGGACCCCAAGCCCGCGGGCCGGCGCGGTGGTCTGATCGCCGCGGTGCTCGTGGCCGCCCTGGTCGCGGGCGGTGTCGGCGGTGGCATCGGCTTCTGGGCGGCCGACCGGAACGACAACAGCACGGGCTCGACCACGGTGTCCGCTTCGGACACCCCGGCCGACCTCAAGCGTGACCCCGGAACGGTCGCCGACATCGCCGGCAAGGCGCTGCCCAGCGTCGTCACCATCGAGGCCCAGGGTGGCAACGGCGAGGGCGGCACGGGCACCGGCTTCGTCTACGACAAGCAGGGCCACATCCTCACGAACAACCACGTCGTCGCCTCCGCGGCCGACGGCGGGAAGCTCGCGGCGACGTTCTCGGACGGCAAGAAGTACGACGCCGAGGTGGTCGGCCGCGCCGAGGGCTATGACGTGGCGGTCATCAAGCTCAAGCAGCGGCCCGAGAACCTGAAGCCGCTCCCCATCGGCAACTCCGACAAGGTGGCCGTCGGCGACTCGACGATCGCCATCGGCGCCCCCTTCGGCCTCTCGAACACGGTCACCACCGGCATCGTCAGCGCCAAGGACCGCCCGGTGACCTCCAGCGACGGCGCCAGCAGCAAGAGCTCGTACATGAGCGCCCTGCAGACCGACGCCTCCATCAACCCCGGCAACTCCGGCGGCCCGCTGCTCGACGCGGGCGGCGCGGTCATCGGCATCAACTCCGCGATCAAGCCCGCGGAGACCGGCGGCGGTCTCGGCGGAAGCGGCCAGTCCGGCTCCATCGGCCTGGGCTTCGCGATCCCGGTCAACCAGGCCAACAACGTCGCCCAGCAGCTGATCAAGAACGGTCAGGCCGTCTACCCCGTGATCGGCGCCTCGGTCTCCCTGGAGGAGAGCACGGGCGGCGCCACGATCTCCCAGGAAGGCGCGAGCGGTTCGCAGGCGGTCACCCCGAACGGCCCCGCGGACAAGGCGGGCCTCAAGCCCGGCGACGTCATCACGAAGCTGGACGACACGGTGATCGACAGCGGCCCGACCCTGATCGGCCAGATCTGGACCCACAAGCCGGGCGACACCGTCGAGATCACGTACAAGCGCGACGGCAAGGAGCACAAGGTCGACGTGGTCCTGGGCCAGCGCAAGGGCGAGAGCTGACCCGCTACTCTTGTCCCCGCACCGCCTGAGCGGCGGTGTGGGGTGGGTTGCCCGAGCGGCCTAAGGGAACGGTCTTGAAAACCGTCGTGGCGAGAGTCACCGTGGGTTCAAATCCCACACCCACCGCAGTGATTGAGAGCCTCTGACCAGCGGAATCGGTCGGGGGCTCTCGCTGTTTCAGGGCCCCGTGGCCGCGCCCTCCTCCCGTGGTTCTCGGGCCGATCGGGCATGTGAGGGACATTGCGCCGGACTGGGCACGCGCCATGGATGAACCCGATACTCCACGTGGACGCTGCCCGGCGAGCCTCGGAGGAGGTGTGGGGCGAGTGCGGTGTTGTTCTACAAGATCACTGGATTCGTCTCCAAGGAGAAACTCGTGTTGAAGCGCATCGCATCCGCCCTCGCCGTGGCCACCGTCGCCGGATTCCTGGCCGCCGGCACCGCCGTCGCTTCCGACGGCCCCACCGGCACCTTCGACGAGGGCCGCTACGCAGGGAAGTCGTTCACCAACATGGGCGGCCCGTACGGGATCACCACCGCCGGCCACGTGGACGGCGGGCACCGCGACGGGACCGCCCTCAACGGAGTCTTCGACGGGTACCACGGCTGACGGCTCCTCAGTCCGGTCAGGGGGTGTCTCTCACTGAGAGGCACCCCCTTTCCGCACCCCGGACGCTTCGGCTTCGCTCGGGGGTGGTGTCAGCGACACCCCCGAGAGACCGGGTCACCGTATGTCGCGGGCCACCCGGATTCGCGAACGTGGAGGACGTCAGCACGGCACTCCCGGCAACGTCCCCACCGCGAAGATTCGAGGCCCGTCATGAGCACCAGCGCACTGCCGTACGCAGCCGCTCCCACCGCTCCTTCACCCGTGCGCTCGGCGGAGTCCCCGGGCTTCTGGCGGGCGCCGTTCGCCGCATCCACGTACCGGGAGATCGGCTATACGGTGATGTCGCTGCCCATCGCCATCGTGGGCTTCACCTTCGCGGTGACGATGTTCGCACTCGGCATGGGGCTCTTCGTCACCGTGCTCGGACTGCCGGTCCTCGCCGCCGCATTGGCCGGGGCGCGGGGGCTTGGCGCTGCCGAGCGGGGGCGGGCGCGGGCGCAGCTGGGGCTTGAGGTCGCCGGTCCCGCCGCCCTGGAAACGCCGCGCGAGGCGGGCGTGTGGGCTGGGATGCGGGGGCGGCTCGCGGACGGTGCGGGCTGGCGGGCGCTGCTCTTCCAGGTCGTGATGTTCCCGTCGCGGGTGGTGTCCTTCGTCCTCAGCGTGACCTTCCTGGTCACCGGCTGGGTGGTGGCGCTCCTTCCGGCGTACTCCTGGGTGTTCCCGCGCTACGTCGACTGGCCCGGCTACCGGGTGTTCGACTACACCTCCGGCGGCGAGCGCCACGCGTTCTACCTGGAGTCGCCGGTGCAGATCGCGGGGGCGTCCCTGGTCGGCCTCGCCATCGTCTTCCTCACCCCGAAGCTGGTCCGCGCCCTGACGAACATCGACCGTGCTGCGGTGCGTTCGATGCTCGGCTAGGGGCTAGGGGCTAGGGGCTAGGGGCTAGGGGCTAGGGGCTGGTGGCTGGTGGCCCCGTCACGCGTTTCCCGTCAGCCGCGCCGCCGACGCGATCGTCGAGCGGGCCTCTTGCTCCGTGAGGCCGACCCGGAGCGCCGCATCGGTGAGTTCGTCGGCCAGGGGCTCGCCGATGCCGTTCTCGTAGGCACGGCAAGCGGCCCAGAACAGCCGGGTGTTGCGCTGCCCCTCATGCGCGGCGAGCACGAACTGGACCAGGCCCTGGCCCCGTTGGACCGGGGCCGGCATCTGCGGGAGCGCGGGGTGGTGGGCGCGGGGCGGGGGTGTGAGCAGGCGCAGCAGCGCGGGCGGGCAGCTCGCCGGAGGGAGGTGGGCGGTGCCGGCCACGGCGCTGTAGACGCCGTACTCGGTACGCGAACCGGGGCCGACGAGATAGCCGCCCGCGCCCCGGATGTCGATTCCGGGGGCGAGCCGGCCCGCGGAGTTGGGGATGACGGCGTCGGGCGGGCCCGCGAGCCAGATGTGGCGCCCACCGCTCGGGGTCGCCACGACGACCGTGGCCGGGATCGTGAACAGGTGGCGCAGCGCCAGTTCCCGCAGGGCCGCCGGAGCGTCCGTACCGGACTTGGTGTCCAGGTCGATGCCGATCAGATGGTGCGGCGGCAGCCCGCACGCGATGCCGTAGCCGGTGGCCCAGGGGGCGGCGGTGAAGAGCTCGCGGATGCGGCGCGGATCGGTCGACGCGTCGTACACGCCATGTCCGGGGCGGCCGCATTCGCCGTGGCAGGGCGAAGGTTCGGGCTGTTCGTGATGGGGGGAGCGGAGCGCCGGCAGCTTGGTGCGGGAGAGCGGGATGACGGCGAGGCCGCGCTCGGCGGCGGACAGGGCGTGGGCGAGTGCGAGCGCTGTGGCATGGCGGTCGATGGTGGCCATGCCTTCATTTTCGTACAAGTGTTCGAGGAAAGGAAGAGGGGGCGCGCGGCGCGCGGAGGAAACGCCGTGCGACGGCCGATCTTCACGCAGCGGTGGAACGCTTCAGCGCGTGCGGCGCCTGGGTCGGGGCGGGGTCCCATGGGTTGAGCTGGGGCTTTGGGGGATCGAAGCGTGTTTATCGACTTGTACTCACGCTTGCGGGGGAATCGGGGCTTCCGGGGTGGTTCGCCGGGGATTCGGTGGGCAACTCTGGACTCGCGACGTCGTGCAGAACCCCAAGGCGGTCGGCCAACCGCATGGGAACAAGGCGCACTTCAGGTGCTCCCGGCACATCACCGGTGGGCACCCCCGTAACGGAGGAACAGACATGGCAAGCATCCGTACCGCCCGCGTCATCGCTGCAGCCGCGGCCCTGCCCCTGGCTGCCGCACTCTTCTCGGGTGTCGCGACGGCCGACAACGGCTCCTTCGCGAACGACGGATCGAATGCGGGCGTGGCGACTGTCAACGGCAGCGGCGTCGGCGGCAACAACAGCGGCAACTCGTCCACGTCGCAGCAGCAGGCCGTCGGCTCAGGCGCCTCGAACCAGAACAACACCGCCCAGGTGAACGGCTCGGCCTTCACGGCGATCGACCAGTCGAACGAGAACATCGCCGTCAACTTCACCCACCTCTGGTGAGGTGACGGCCCTCCGGGGTAGCTCCTGGGGCCTGCTCGATGGGGTGTGTGGCGTTCTGCGCGGCGGTGCATCTGCACCGCCGCGCAGGCGTGTTCGGGGGTACGTATCGGCGCCTCGGACGGTCTCTCCTCGTATCCGGGGTGATCTCTTGACACCGGAACAGTTTCTGACGGACAGTCAGAAACCATTGTCGGTGCGACGCCCGTACGCGAAGGAGAGGCCGCCGCCGTGCACCTCGCCCCCACCGAACGCCAAGTGCAGCTGCGCGCCGAACTGCGCGCGTACTTCAGCGATCTGATGCCCGGAGGGCCGCCCGAAGGGGGCGACGTGGAGGGGCAGCGCCGGCTGCTGCGGCGCATCGGGGCCGACGGCATGCTCGGCCTCGGCTGGCCGGTCGAGTACGGCGGGCAGGGGCGCGGCCCCGACGAGCAGTTCGTCTTCTTCGACGAGGCCTACCGCGCGGGCGCGCCCGTATCGATGGTCACCCTGAACACCGTCGGGCCGACCCTCATGAAGTACGGCACCGAGGAGCAGAAGGCGGCTTTCCTGCCGCGCATCCTCAGCGGCGACCTCGTCTTCGCGATCGGGTACAGCGAGCCGTCGGCGGGGACGGATCTGGCCTCGCTGCGGACGCGGGCGGTGCGCGATGCCGAGGGGCCCGACGGCACGTGGGTCATCGACGGGCAGAAGATCTTCACCTCGAACGCCCAGAACGCCGACTGGATCTGGCTGGCCTGCCGCACCGACCCCGACGCCCCCAAGCACCAGGGCATCTCGATCATCCTCGTGCCGACCGGAGCGCCCGGGTTCTCGTGGACGCCGATCGAGACCGTGGGCGGTCTGACCACGACGGCGACGTACTACGACGGGATCCGCGTGCCCGCCACGAACCTCGTCGGCGAGGAGAACGGCGGCTGGGGGCTCATCACCAATCAGCTCAACCACGAGCGGGTGGCGCTCGCCGCGATCGGCATGCAGGCCGAGGACTTCTACGCGGCGGCCCTCGCTTTCGCCCGTACTCCCGATCCGGTGACGGGTGAACGCCGGATTGACGCTCCGTGGGTCCGGTCGAGACTGGCCGAAGCACAGGCACGCCTCGCGGCAACGCGCCTGCTCAACTGGCGTTTGGTGGGGGATGTCGGGGCGGGCGTCCTGGCGCCCGGCGACGCGAGCGGCGTGAAATTCATGGGAACCGAATCGGCCGTGGAGGTGTACCGGATATGTCAGGAAGTCACGGGCGATGCCGGTCTGGTGCGGGCCGGTTCACCTGGGTCCCTGACGCTCGGCACGGGCGGTGAGGGGGAGTTGGAGCGGATGAACAGGGCGGCACAGATCAATACGTTCGGGGGCGGGGTGAGCGAGGTGCAGCGGGAGATCGTGGCGACGATGCGCCTCGGGATGCGAAGGGGACGGCGGTGACTGATCTTTCGTACGAGACGTTGAAGACCTTCGAGGGACGGGCGGCCGCCACGTCGGGCGTGGGCAAGGACCCGGTCAACGAACCGATGATCCGGCACTGGTGCGAGGCCATGGGGGACACCAACTCGGCCTATGCGGGGGCGGACCCGATCGCGCCGCCGACCATGCTCCAGGCGTGGACGATGGGCGGGCTCTCCGGGCATCAGGGGCGTTCGGCCGCTTACGACGAGCTGTTCGCGCTCCTGGACGGCGCGGGGTACACCTCGGTCGTCGCCACCGACTGTGAGCAGGAGTATCTGCGGGCGCTGCGGCCGGGGGACGAGATCACCTTCGACGCGGTCATCGAGTCCGTGTCGGAGCGCAAGACGACGAAGCTGGGCACGGGGCACTTCGTCACGACCCGGATGGACGTCAGGGCGGCCGGTGAGCCGGCGGGGACGCATCGCTTCCGGATCCTCAAGTACGCGCCCGCGGGGCAAAAGCCCCAGGGCAAGAGGCCCCGCCCGGTGATCAATCGGGACAACGCGGGGTTTTGGGAAGGCGTGTCCCGCCATCAGCTCCTGATCCAGCGCTGCGGCGGCTGTCGGGCACTGCGCTTCCCCTGGCTGCCCGGCTGCAACGCCTGCGGGTCGCTCGTATGGGACACGATCGAGGCGAGCGGCGAGGGCACGGTCTACTCGTACGTGGTCATGCACCATCCGCCCTTCCCCGCCTTCGATCCGCCGTACGCCGTCGGGCTCATCGAGCTGGCCGAGGGCGTGCGCATGGTCAGCAACGTGGTGGGCGTGCCCAGCGACAAGGTGCGGATCGGGCAGCCGGTCCGGCTCGAATTCATGCAGGTGGACAAGGAGTTGGAGCTCCCGGTGTTCCGGGCCGTCGAAGGCATGACAGGCATGACAGGCATGACAGGCACGGCGGGGGGCGGGGTCTGACATGGACTTCACACCCACGGAGGAGCAGGCCGCCGCACGGGACCTCGCCGGAGAGATCTTCGGGGACCTGTCCACGCCAGAGCGGCTCGCGGCGGCGGGGACAGGGTCGGACACCGAGCTGTGGAAGGCGCTGTGCGCGGCGGGGTTGCCGGGTGCGGTGGAGGATGTCGGGTTGCTCGGGCTCGTGCTGCTGCTCGAGGAGCAGGGGCGGGTGACGGCGCAGGTGCCGTTCGCGGCGAGCTGTGTCTATGGCTTGCTTGCGGTGGCGGCGCACGGCACGCAGGAGCAGCGGGGGCGGCTGCTGCCGGGGCTGAGGGACGGCACGGAGGTCGCGACGGGGGCGTTCCCGGCGCGGGGCGGCGTGGTGGCCTCCGGGGAGGGAGCGCAGGCTGACGCATCGCCCGGAGAGCTGACGGGAGAGCTGACGGGAGCGCTGACCGGAAGGCTGACCGGGACGGTGCCATGGGTGCCGTGGCTGCGGGATGCCACGGAGGTCCTGGTGGCGGTGCGCGACCCGGCGCCGCTGGGCGGCCACAGCCTGTGGAGAGTGCGGGTGGCCGACGCGGAGACCGAGCCCGTGGAGTTGACCGCGCCCTGGGCGGCGGGGCGGTTGGTCCTGGACGGGACTCCCGGTGAGCGAATCGGAGGGAAAGGGGCGTACGACGACGTCCTGGCGAGCGCGCGGACAGCCTTCGCGGGGCTGCAGGCCGGGGTGTGCGCGGGGTCGTTGGCCCGCGCGGTCGCCCACACCAACGAGCGGGAGCAGTTCGGGCGGCCACTCGCGGCCAAGCAGGGGGTCCAACTCCGGGCTGCGGACGCCCATATGGACACCGAGGCGATCCGGGTCACGGCGTACGAGGCGGCCTGGCGGCGCGACGCCGGACTGCCGTTCGGCACGCATGCGCTGACCGCCGCGTGGTGGGCGTCGGAGGGGGGCAAACGCGTCGTGCACGCGGGCCAGCATCTGCACGGCGGCATGGGGGCCGACCTCGACCACCCCGTGCACCGGCACTTCCTGTGGGGGCGGCAACTGGACGCGTACCTCGGCGGCGGGAGCGAAGTCCTTGAGGAAATGGGCGACTTGATCGCGCGGAGCGCGCAGGAGGAGACGGCATGACGGGGAGCCGCATGACGGGGCGCACGACGGGGAGCCGCACGACGGGGAGCCGTATGACGGGGGGCCGTGTGACGGGCAGACCGGATGCCGCGGGAGGGGACGGTGCGAGGGCCGGTGACGAGCTGCCTGAGCTCACCATCCCGGTCACCCGCACGCTGATCGTCTCCGGCGCGATCGCGTCGCGGGACTACCAGGACGTACACCACGACGCGGCGGCGGCCCAGGAGAAGGGCTCCCCCGATGTCTTCATGAACATCCTGACCACGAACGGCCTGGTCGGCCGGTACATCACGGATCACTTCGGCTCCGGGGCGATTCTCCGCAAGGTGGCGATCCGACTCGGGGCGCCCAACTACCCGGGGGACACGATGGTGCTGACCGGTTCCGTGGAGCGGGTCGACGGCGATACGGCCACGGTGAGGGTGGTCGGGTCCAACGGCATCGGCAAGCACGTCACCGGCACGGTCACGGTGACGGTCCCGGGCGGGGCGGTCCAGGGCGGGGCGGACCAGGGCGGTGCGGCCCAGGGCGGGGCGTCGGCAGGGGGCGCGGCATGAGCGCACGCACGCGTGACCACCTCGGCGGGAAGGCCGCTGTCGTCGGGATCGGGGCCACCGAGTTCTCCAAGGACTCGGGGCGCAGTGAGCTCAGACTCGCCGTGGAGGCGGTGGGCCTCGCGCTCGACGACGCCGGGCTCAGCCCCGCCGACGTCGACGGCATGGTCACGTTCACCATGGACACGAACCCGGAGATCACCGTCGCGCAGGCGGCCGGGATCGGTGAGCTCTCGTTCTTCTCGCGCGTCCACTACGGCGGAGGCGCCGCCTGTGCGACCGTCCAGCAGGCGGCGCTCGCGGTGGCGACCGGAGTGGCCGAAGTCGTCGTCTGCTACCGGGCGTTCAATGAGCGCTCGGGGCGGCGGTTCGGTTCGGGCGTGCAGCACCGGGAGCCGTCGGCGGAGGGTGCGGCGCTCGGCTGGCCCCTGCCGTTCGGGTTGCTGACCCCCGCCTCCTGGGTGGCGATGGCGGCCCAGCGGTATCTGCACACCTATGGCCTCACCCCCGATGTGTTCGGCCATGTGGCGGTCACCGACCGGAAGTACGCGGCGACGAACCCTGCGGCCTATTTCCACGGGAAGCCGATCACCCTCGCGGAGCACGCCGCCTCGCGCTGGATCGTCGAGCCGCTGCGGCTCCTGGACTGCTGCCAGGAGACCGACGGCGGGCAGGCGATCGTCGTGACGAGCGTGGAGCGGGCCAGGGACCTGCCGAAGCCGGCGGCGGTGATCACGGCGGCGGCCCAGGGCGCGGGCCGGGCGCAGGAGCAGATGACCAGCTTCTACCGCGACGACCTGAGCGGGCTGCCGGAAATGAGCGTGGTGGCACGGCAGTTGTGGCGGAGCTCCGGCCTCGCTCCCAGTGAGATCGACGTGGGCATTCTCTACGACCACTTCACGCCGTTCGTGCTGATGCAGCTGGAGGAGTTCGGCTTCTGCGGGCCGGGCGAGGCGGCGGACTTCGTGGCCGAGGAGATGCTGCCGCTGAACACACACGGCGGGCAGCTGGGGGAGGCGTATCTGCACGGGATGAACGGCATAGCGGAGGCGGTCAGACAGGTGCGCGGCACGTCCGTGAACCAGATACCGGGCGCCGCGCGCACTCTGGTCACCGCGGGCACCGGTGTCCCCACGTCGGGGTTGATTCTGGCGGCGGACGGCTGAACGCGGCGCGTGTCCCGGCCGGGGCGCGGGCCCAGGGCCCTTCACTCGGCGTATGCGCTGCCGAAAGCTGATGATGGGACTTGTCCTCGCCGTCGCCCTCGCCTCTCTGGCCATGGGTGTGCCACCGACCGGCGCCGCAAGCAGACCCGAGACCGAGGGTCGCGGGTGGGCGGCCGGCGTCTCGACCTTCCGCGGCTGGGCCTTCGACACCTGCCTCGCCCCGTCCGTCGACACGATGCGCCGCTGGACGGCCTCCGACTACCAAGCGGTGGGCGTCTATTACGCCGGCCGGGGCCGGGGGTGCCAGCGCCAGCCGTCGCTGACCCGCGGCTGGATGCGGGCGGTGCGGGGGATGGGGTGGAAGGTGCTGCCGCTGTACGTCGGTTCGCAGTCGCCCTGTGTCATCGCGCAGCACAAGAGGGACGTACGCATCGGACGGCACCCCTGGCGAGAGGGGACGAGGGAGGGGCGGGACGCGGCAAGGAAGGCGAAAGCGTTCGGGATGCAGCGGGACAGCCCGCTCTACCTGGACATGGAGTCGTACGCCCACCGGAACAAGCAGTGCGCCGACACCACGCTGGCCTTCGTGCGGGCCTGGGACCGCGAGGTGCGCAGGCTCGGGTACGTTCCGGGGTTCTACAGCAGCGCGAGTTCCGGCGTACGGCACATGGAGACGGCGCGGCGGGCAGGGGTGCGGGATCTGCCGTCGGTGATGTGGTTCGCGCGCTGGCACACGCGGCCGCATCTGTACCGCGAGCCCGTGCTGCGGAAGAACGCGTGGCACCCTGAGCGGCGCATTCACCAGTACGCGGGGAACGTGAGGGAGCGGCACGGCGGGCGCACGCTCAAGATCGACCGGAACCTCGTGCACGCGCCGGTGGCCCGGATCCGCTAGGCCGCGAGCGAGGCCCTCTCAGGGATGAACCCTCAGGGGGCGCTCCGCCTCCTCCACCTTCAGGAGGTGGGGCTACCACCCCACGTACAACCTGAGGCGGACACCGCTTCGGGACCTGCGGCCGATCCGCTGAAGTAGGGGGCGCTTCTAGCGTGGAGCCATGACCGTATCCATGGTGCCCATGTGCACCAGCGCATCGAAGGCCGCGACGCGGACAGCGAGTCCTTCGGCGTATCCGTCGTTCGCGTCGTACGTACGGGCACGTCAGCCCGTGTTGCTGCGCACCGCGCGCTCGCTGACCGCGAATCCGAGCGATGCCGAGGATCTGCTGCAGACCGCCCTGACCAAAACCTATGTCGCCTGGGACCGGATCGAGGACCATCGGGCGCTCGACGGGTATGTGCGCCGGGCCCTGCTGAACACCCGGACCTCACAGTGGCGCAAGCGCAAGGTCGACGAGTTCGCGTGTGACGAGCTGCCCGAGCCCGAGGTGACGCCGGTCGCGGATCCGGCCGAGCAGCAGGTGCTCAGGGACGCGATGTGGCGCGCGATCATGAAGCTGCCCGCGCGGCAGCGGGCGATGGTAGTACTGCGGTACTACGAGGATCTCAGCGAGGCGCAGACGGCCGAGGTGCTCGGGGTGTCCATCGGCACCGTCAAGAGCGCGGTTTCGCGGGCGCTCGGCAAGCTGCGCGAGGACCCGGAACTCACGCCGGTCCGGTGACCGCCGGGGTTCCGCCGGACCTTTCTTCTCCCGGACTAGTGACATACCGTGCGGTATGCGGCAACAATCTGGCGAGCCCTACTGCCAGGTAGGTCATCCGGGAGCCGCCTCGGGTGAATGCCGCGCGCCCACCGGGAGGACGCCGTGCTGAGCACGATGCAGGACGTACCACTGACCGTCACCCGCATCCTTCGGCACGGGACGACCGTGCACGGGTCGTCGCAGGTCATCACATGGACCGGAGAGGCCGCTCCACAGCGCCGCAGCTTCCGTGAGATCGGTGAACGCTCGGCCCAGCTGGCGCACGCGCTGCGCGAGGACCTCGGGGTCGACGGCGACGAGCGCGTCGCCACGTTCATGTGGAACAACGCCGAGCATGTCGAGGCCTACTTCGCGGTCCCCTGTATGGGCGCCGTGCTGCACACCCTCAATCTCCGGCTGCCCGCCGACCAGTTGACCTGGATCGTGAATCACGCGGCCGACCGCGTCATCATCGTCAACGGTTCCCTCATCCCGCTGCTCGCGCCCCTGCTTCCGCAGCTGCCGACCGTCGAGCACCTGGTGGTCTCGGGCCCCGGCGACCGCTCTCCGCTGGCCGGAATCCAGGCGCAGGTGCACGAGTACGAGGACCTGATCGCCGCCAAGCCCACGGCCTACGACTGGCCCGAGCTCGACGAGCGTACGGCCGCCGCCATGTGCTACACCTCCGGCACCACCGGCGACCCCAAGGGCGTCGTCTACTCCCACCGCTCCATCTACCTGCACTCCATGCAGGTCAACATGAGCGAGTCCATGGGCCTGACGGACGCGGACACCACGCTCGTCGTCGTCCCGCAGTTCCACGTCAACGCCTGGGGTCTGCCGCACGCGACCCTGATGGCGGGCGTGAACATGCTGATGCCGGACCGCTTCCTGCAGCCCGCCCCGCTCGCCGAGATGATCGAGACGGAGCGGCCCACGCACGCGGCCGCCGTCCCCACCATCTGGCAGGGCCTGCTCGCCGAACTCTCCGCGAAGCCGCGTGACGTCAGCTCGCTCGGCCAGGTCACCATCGGCGGCTCGGCCTGCCCGCCCTCGCTGATGGAGGCGTTCGACAAGCTGGGCATGCGGGTCTGCCACGCCTGGGGCATGACGGAGACGTCCCCGCTCGGCACGGTCGCCCGCCCGCCGGCCAAGGCCCTCGGCACGGACGAGGAGTTCGCCTACCGCCTGACCCAGGGCCGCTTCCCGACCGGAGTCGAGGCCCGCCTGGTCGGCCCCGGCGGCGAGCACCTGCCGTGGGACGGCGAGTCCGCGGGTGAGCTCGAGGTGCGCGGGCCGTGGATCGCGGGCGCGTACTACGGCGGCGCGGGCGGCGAGGAACTCAAGCCCGAGGACAAGTTCAGCGCGGACGGCTGGCTGAAGACCGGCGACGTCGGCGTGATCAGCTCCGACGGCTTCCTGACGCTCACCGACCGCGCGAAGGACGTCATCAAGTCGGGCGGGGAGTGGATCTCCAGCGTCGAGCTGGAGAACGCGATCATGGCCCACCCGGACGTCGCGGAGGCTGCGGTCGTCGCCGTCCCCGACGACAAGTGGGGCGAACGCCCGCTCGCCACCGTGGTGTTGAAGGAGGGCGCGAGCCTGGAGTACGCCGCCCTGCGCGACTTCCTCACGGGCACCATCGCCAAGTGGCAGCTGCCCGAGCGCTGGGCGATCGTGCCGGCCGTGCCCAAGACGAGCGTCGGCAAGTTCGACAAGAAGGTGCTGCGCAGGCAGTACGCGGACGGCGAGCTGGACGTCACGAAGCTCTGACGCGAGGCCCGGCAGTGGGTTGATGCGCCGCTCCCCGGCCGGGGAGCGGCGCATCACCGTACTCCGAGGTTCTAGTTCGTGCCGATCTTCGCCAGCAGGTCCACGATCCGGCCCTGCACCTCGCCGCTCGTCGACCGCTCCGCGAGGAACAGCACCGTCTCCCCCGCCGCGAGCCGCGGCAGCTCCGTCTCGTCGACGGCGGCGGTGTAGACGACGAGCGGGGTGCGGTTCAACTGGCCGTTCGCGCGCAGCCAGTCGATGATCCCGGCCCTGCGGCGGCGCACCTGCATCAGGTCCATCACCACCAGGTTCGGCCGCATCTGCGCCGCGAGCGTCACCGCGTCCGCGTCGCTCTCGGCCCGCGCCACCTGCATGCCACGCCGTTCGAGCGTCGCGGTCAGGGCGAGCGCGATCTCCTCGTGCTCCTCGATGAGCAGGACGCGGGGCGGGTGCTGCTCGCTGTCGCGGGGCGCGAGGGCCTTCAGGAGTACGGCCGGGTCGGCGCCGTACGCGGCCTCGCGCGTCGCCTGGCCGAGTCCCGCCGTGACGAGCACGGGAACTTCGGCGGCCACGGCGGCCGTGCGCAGCGACTGCAGCGCCGTACGCGTGATCGGTCCGGTCAGCGGGTCCACGAACAGCGCCGCGGGGAACGCGGCGATCTGGGCGTCGACCTCCTCGCGGGAGTTCACGATGACGGGACGGTAGCCGCGGTCGCTCAGCGCCTGCTGCGTGGTGACGTCGGGCGCGGGCCAGACGAGCAGGCGGCGCGGATTGTCCAGCGGCTCGGGCGGCAGTTCGTCGTCCATGGGCTGCGGCTGGGGCCGGTTGGCGACCTCGACCGCGCCGCCGGGACCGTCGAGCGGCTCCGGGCCCTCGTCGGCGTCCTCGTCCGGTGCGCCTATTGCGTACGAGCGTCCTGTGCCCTCGGTGGAGGACGCGATCCGGGACTGCGGGTTGGCCTGCGCCTGGGGGTGCGGGCGGGCCCCGGCCTCGGGGCGGTCGTCGCCCGCGGGGTCGGGGGGAGTGGAGAGCCTGCGGCGGCGCCTGGCGCGT